>NZ_LARL01000023.1:0-42024 GCF_000980295.1 Odoribacter sp. N54.MGS-14
TCGTCAGGTCATTGTCAAGTTTCTGCGTGGTTATCTTCGCATAGATTTGAGTCGTGACAATGTTCGTGTGTCCCAGAACACGGCTCACGCTTTCAATGGGCATCCCCTTGCTAAGAGCCAGTGTTCCAAACGTATGACGTGCGCAATGGTAGGAGATATGCTTCTCTATTCCGCATTCCGCCATTACCTTTTTCAGCTGTTTGCACATCGTCCAATAGTTGATTTTCCCGAAAACCAGCTTGTCTTCCGACAGATACTTGTACCGTTCGATTATCTGCAAGGGAATATCCAGCAACTTCACTTGGAACGGGACATTTGTCTTGTGCCGTTTCGACAATATCCATTTCTCACCGTTCACCTCCACTATTTCATCCGTTGTGAGTTCTTTCATATCCACGAAAGACAAGGCGGTGAAGCAGGCGAAAATGAACAGGTCTCGCACCAATGCGAGGGTGGGGTTGTCAAACTCGTGCGCCATGATTCTTTTGATTTCGTCCTCTGTCAGATACTCCCGTTCCTTAACATTCGGGCTGATATGGAACTGCGCAAACGGATTTCTCGGTATCAGTCCGTTATAGTGCGCACGCATGACCACGCCTTTCAGCCACATGCAGTTCAGCCAGATGGTGGCGTTTTTCAGTCCCCGTTCAGCCGTAAGATAAGCCGCAAACTCCTTGATGAAGTCGGGTGTAAGTTCCAGCATGGACATGTCCGTCCGTCTGTAGAATGACTTGATAAAGGCTGCGACATAGTTCCTTGCCCTTACCATTACCTTGTATGTGCCGATGCTGCGGTCTTTGCCGACACGTTTCAGGAAGTTGGCGCAATCCTTGTCAAAAGCCTTTATCAGTGTCTCATACTCGCTTCCTACCCCTTGGTAGGCATTGCGCACCATTTCAGCCGTTACGTATGCCTCTCGGTCGGATATGCGCTGATAGTGCTTGATGATTTGCGCCTTGATGTTGTCCAATGCCAGATTGATGTTCCGTGCTTCGGCACTCTTGCCTTTGGCTCGGTTGCCTTTCGCATCCCAAAGGGTTTTCGGGATGGTCTGCTTGCAACTGAACTGCGCCACAGTACCGTTGATTGTCACTCGTCCCATGATGGGGACAATACCGTCTTTCTCCTTGCTGCCGTTCACGTAGAACAGCACTTTGAATGTACTTCTTGCCATACTCGTTTTTTGTTTGCAAAGTTAAATATCAACGAGTTAGACCTTGATACGCAAATCGGTGACAAACGGTGCAATAGCATCTCTCATATGTTAAATCTTACTCTTTCACGGGTAATGATTTGCAAACCATTCTTCTTCTTAAATCCGCTTTTCTTTGCGTTTTCCGATTTTTCGGCTTGTCATCATTTGACACCGTAACAACTCTGATATTAAGTCGTTTAGCGTCATTTCTCCCGCTTTTCGAGGTTATTCCAGAGATTTTGTGTAACTTTGTGAGCAAATTGCAACTATTAAATATAATGCTCTTAAAGAAATTGACTTTACCGGAACTCCTTTCTAACAGCTGTTCCAAATTCAAGAACAATTTATCTTTGAACTTTGTTCAAAGTGGCAAACGAACTTACCAGGACTTCTATAACGAAGTAACTTCGATAGCTAATTATCTTCTTTCATCCGGCATTCAAAAAGGTGATAAAATAGCAATTTTAAGTGCTAACATGCCGAATTGGGGTATTACTCAATTTGCTATTGCCCGGATCGGCGCTATTGCAGTACCGGTTCTTCCGGGTTTCAGCAGTATAGAAATACAAAATATTTTAGAACATTCGGAATCTAAAATCATCTTTGTATCTAAATTGCTTTATAAATTAGTCGCCGATATAAAGACGAGTTATCTGGAACAAAAGATTCTGATGAATACTTTCGCCCGGATTCCGGAAGACTATCCGGTAGAAGCGATCGACAAACTGGAGAACAATATCGGTCTGGATAACCTGACTCCCCTTCCTGCAATACAAGTAGAAGAAGAAGATACGGCTTCGATCATCTATACGTCAGGAACTACAGGTTTTTCCAAAGGGGTGGAATTAACTCACCGTAATCTGGTCTGGAATGCGCGGCAATGTGCTACGATCCAACCTGTAAGTATCCAAGACCGTTTTCTCAGCATTTTACCTTTGGCCCATACCTACGAAAATACCCTGGGCCTGTTACTACCGGTGATGTTCGGAGCTCAGATTTATTATCTGGACCGTGTACCGACACCTAAATTATTGGTACCTGCCATGCAGAAGATAAGGCCTACGGTTATGTTATCCGTACCTTTGATCATCGAAAAAATATATAAAACCCAGGTATTGCCTAAATTTACTTCGTCTGCCTTGATGAAGACCTTATACAATTTCGGGCCTACCCGGAAATTATTCAATCGGCTGGCCGGAAAAAAACTGATGCAGACTTTCGGGGGAAAAATCGTTTTCTTCGGTATCGGTGGTTCGAAAATAGATCCTGTAGTAGAACGTTTTCTCAGAGAGGCTAAATTCCCTTATGCCATCGGTTATGGTTTGACAGAGACTTCTCCGATGTCCGCAGGTTCTGCTCCCCGGGGAACCTTCTTACAGGGCGTAGGTCCTGCCATGGAAGGGGTGCAAATCAAAATCAACGAACCGGATAAAACCGGCCAGGGAGAGATCTGGATCAAAGGTCCCCATGTTATGAAAGGCTATTATAAAAAACCGGAATTAACTCAGGAAGTATTCAGCGAAGACGGCTGGTTTAAGACCGGAGATTTGGGTTCTTTCGACCGCAAAGGGCGGCTTTCGATCCGCGGACGAATCAAAACCATGATATTAGGTTCTTCCGGTGAAAACATCTATCCCGAAGAAATCGAATCGATCATCAATAATTTCCGTTTTGTCAATGAATCGCTGGTTGTAGAATCCAAAGGGAAATTAGTGGCTATGGTACATTTCAATATGGAAGAACTGGAAAAACAAGTCCAAAAAATAAAAAGCCAGGCCGGAAATTACAAAACCGCTATCAATGACTATATAGAAGAGCAGAAAAAAGAATTATTCGAATATGTAAATTCAAGGGTAAACAATTTTTCCAAGCTTCAATTAGTGCTGGTACAGCATGAACCCTTTGAAAAAACACCGACACATAAGATTAAACGTTTCCTCTACAATAACATCAATATCAAGTAAGGGTTTACGGTTAAAACAGTAATAACGGTGACAGCAGTTAAAACGGTTTAAGACTGTATTGTCACCGTTTCCTTTTGATTAATTTTGGGGGTTATTATTCATTCGGCTAAATACAAACTTAATCTAAAAAACGATCTATGAATCTTACATTCAAACTGGCATTAGTTTTTTTTCTATTGCTTACCTTATCTTGTAAAGAGCAGCATTTATTCTCGGATCAATCGGAATTGGCAACAGTGACCCGTGATTTCGAAGACAAACAAAAAGCCCTCCCCCACGGGGACCTGTTCCGGATATTTACGACCTCATTGACTACCGAAGAACGTGAAGCCCTGATGTTTCTCTATGCCTACATGCCCATCGGAGATATCACCGACTATAGCGGGGATTATTATCTGATGAATGTCAGATATGCATTGAAAACCAGACAGGAAATGCCTTGGGGTAACCGGATTCCTGAACGGGAATTCCGCCACTTTGTTTTACCGGTGCGGGTCAATAACGAAAACCTGGACGAATCGCGGAAAGTATTTTACGAGGAATTGAAAGAGCGGGTAAAAAATCTTTCACTTTACGATGCGATACTCGAAGTCAACCACTGGTGTCACGAGAAAGTGATCTATACTCCTTCTGATTCCCGCACCAGTTCGCCCTTAGCATCGGTTAAAACCGCCTATGGACGTTGTGGTGAAGAATCGACCTTTCTGGTTGCCGCTCTCCGTTCTGTAGGAATCCCGGCACGTCAGGTTTATACCCCCCGCTGGGCGCATACCGACGATAACCATGCCTGGGTAGAAGCCTGGGTAGACGGACAATGGCATTTTTTGGGAGCTTGCGAACCGGAACCGGTATTGGATTTAGGCTGGTTCAATGCACCGGCGAGCCGGGGGATGCTGATGCACACCAAAGTATTCGGTCGCTACAACGGCCCGGAAGAAGTCATGAGTCGAACCTCCGGTTATACCGAAATCAATGTTATCGGCAATTATGCCCCGACGACACAGGCAACAGTTACCGTCACAACGCCGGATAACCAACCGGTAAAAAATGCACAAGTCGATTTTAAACTATATAATTACGCAGAGTTTTACACCGTAGCATCTAAAACGACAAATGACCAAGGCAAAGCCTCTTTATCAGCCGGAAAAGGAGATATGCTGGTCTGGGCTACCGACGGCGAACGATTCGGATACGGCAAACTCTCTTTTGCAAAAGATGCTGCAATCACCATCATCCTGGATAAACAAGCCGGGGAGGTAAGTACCCTAGCACTCGACATCGTACCTCCGGCCGAGCATGTCAACCCGGTTACCGTTACCCCGGAACAACGGGCAGAGAACACCCGCCGGATGGCAATGGAAGATTCGATCCGCAATGCCTATACAGCCACTTTTATAAATGCCGGACAAGCTGACGACATCGCCGACGAGTTAGGTTTACCTTCAGCCCCTTTGACGAAACTTCTTATTGCCAGCCGGGGTAACCACGACCAGATACTCGGTTTCCTGCGCCATACACCGAAAGCTCAGCGAGTTCAGGCGTTGCAATTATTGCAAGTGATTTCTGACAAAGACCTGCGTGATACTCCCGAAGCCGTACTCAAAGACCACCTGCAACACACGCCGGTATCTGAAAATCCCTTATTCGACGCGTATATCCTGAATCCACGAATAGCCAATGAAATGCTTACAGCCTATAAAGACTTTTTTCAAAAAGCGATATCTCCCGGGTTAGCCGAAAAAATCAGGGAAAACCCTTCCTTCTGGACCCAATGGTGTATTAAAAATATTTCAATCCGGGACGAACTGAATCCGCAGCATATTCCGATGATGCCTCAAGGAGTCTGGAATTCCCGGATTGCCGACCAGCATTCCAGAGCTATTTTTTATGTAGCAGTTTTGAGGAGTCTGGGTATAGCCTCACGTATCGACGAAGTAACCGGTAAAACCCAATATGCCGGAACCGACAGTAAATGGCAGGACGTCGATTTCACTGCCACAACCGAAGCAAATATTCCACAAGGGAAATTGGTTGCCACTTACAAGCCTGTAAAAGCACTCACCAATCCCTTATATTATTCTCATTTCACCCTTTCGAAATATCATAACGGAACATTTCAACTATTGACTTTTCCCGAAGACAACAGTAGTAATTGGGAGAACCTCTTAAAGCACCCGATGTCCCTGGACACCGGATACTATATGCTGGTTACCGGTACCCGATTAGCCAGCGGCGGTGTACTGAGTAATACGACATTTTTCAATATCGAAGAAGGAAAAACGACCACAACCGAACTCATCATGCGGGAAAATCCGGATGAAGTGAAAGTGATCGGCAGTTTGAATTCGGAAGCTTTCTTCCTTCCGGCAAATAGCTCTACCCCTCAGAGTATCCTGCAAACCACCGGACGCGGATATTTCATTATCGGTATACTAGGGGCCGGTCAGGAACCGACGAACCACGCCTTACGGGATATAGCGGCTTTAAAACAGGATTTCGAGACATGGGGACGAGGCATGGTATTGCTTTTCCCGGATGAAAAACAGTTAAAAAGTTTTCATCCCACAGAATTTCCGAATCTCCCCGGTACTATTACTTTAGGAGTAGACCAAAATCAGACGATACAAAAAATGATTCAGGAAAATATGAAACTATCGCATGACAATCTGCCGATTTTCGTCATCGCCGATACGTTCAACCGGATCGTTTTTATCTCCCAAGGCTATACAATCGGATTAGGAGAACAATTGATGAAAACGATACATAAATTATAGTTAAAACACAGGTTTATATTTTTCTTTCTATTCGATTCCAGGTTTTATACCGTCAGACCGGTTCGCCTGGAACGATCCGGTAAGGCCTTCCTTCACTGACCGGCGGAACTCCTCGCAAACTCGTCAGACACCACCGGTCGGACGTTCGGAAAACCTAACCGGATCCTCGTTCCTGCTCCAATGGTCTTCCGGCATAAAACCCTTCATCTAACGGCAGAGCAAACCGGCAAAGAAAGGAGAAGGAAAAGATTAGCTTTCCACGCAGTGATAACGGGAGTCGGAGGTGTTCGTGTTCGGGGACCATTGGAGCTCTGGCGAGTGTCGTCTTGCTTTTTCTGACCGACCGGTGGTGTCTGACGGAAACGTAACGTAAAGTTTTTTGCGAAGTGAGGAGTTCCGCCGGTCAGTGAAAGAAAAAGCCAGATGACCGACAGAAGCGACCGGTCTCCGAACACGAACACCTCCGACGAATAAGTAACGAACCTACATTATCTCAGGCCTTCAAGTCGTCAGTACTCCAGCCTCCGGATCACTTCCTCCACCTTCTCGCTACTACTTACCTCACGTCCGTACTCATCCACTTGCACCGTACCTCCCATTGAAACAGCCGGATTGCGATAAACCATATCGCTCCCGAGGCGGATACGGGCAGAAAGATGGAATTCGAAGGCACCGGTGCTTTCGGCAATCTTCCGCACATTAGCCGCATTGACCCCGCACCCGGGCATAATAATTACGTTCCGGGCCCGGGCCACCAATTCTTTCAGCAAAGGCACTCCGGTTTCAGCAGAATTACTTTGTCCGGAAGTCAGAATTCGTGCACACCCGAGCTTTTCGATCGTCTGCAAAGCCTGAAAAGGATCACGGCACATATCGAAAGCCCGGTGAAACGTCACCGACATTTCTCCGCAAGCAGCCATTAATTTTCTCATAACGCCTTCGTCCACTTCTCCTTCACGGGTCAGACAACCCAAAACGACTCCATCGACACCCAGTTTTCGTGCCATTTCTATATCCCTGTACATCACTTCAAGTTCATCCTCCCGGTATAGGAAATCGCCCCCTCGTGGACGCACGATCACATGCATCCCTGCAGGCATCAACTCTCTTACTAAACAAATCTCACCATACGAAGGAGTCGTTCCTCCCTCCGGCATTCCGGCACAAAGCTCTATCCGATCCGCCCCACCTGCAAGAGCAGCTCTCACACTCTCCACAGAATTAGTACAAACCTCTATTTTAAAATCCTGACGTCGCATACAACTATCTGTCTATTATTTTATGGTCAATTCGATCACGTAATCCAGCTCGGCAGGCACTTCAGCCAACTCCAAAACTACCCCATTCTTATCTTGTGAGAACTTCACCGGTTTCCGGTCTTTAAATACGACAGCACTTTTCACTTTCCCTGTCGTCAAAGGCAAAAACAATCCTTTATCAGGCAAATTCAGAATATGTACATACAGCTTATCTCCTTTGCGGGTTGTTACCCCCCAATCTCTGGGACTGATATCTCCCCCCCGTGTTCCATAAATCGTCTCTCCATATTGCTTCGTCCACTCTCCGATTGCTTTCAGTCTTTCGAGTGCAGCAGCAGGCAATTCCCCGTTAGGCTGCGGTCCGATATTCATCAGGAGGTTTGCATTTCTACCGGCAGCTTTCACCAGATAATGGATCAAGGTTTTCACCGATTTATAATTCTGGTCTACAATTTTATACCCCCACATGCCATTCATCGTCTCGCAAGTCTCTAACGGCAAACGGCTGATGTCCTGTCCGGACAATCCGGCATTATTCTCTCCGGGCAAATCCCGTTCAAAAATCTGAATATCTTCACCGGCAAAAGGTACCTGGTGATGGTTATTACCGATCAGACAAGCCGGTTGTAACCGATGGATCATGGCATATTGCTCAGGCAACTGCCAATCGAATCCGGGATCCTGATCATGGTCCCACCAACCGTCGAACCATATGGCACCGATCGGTCCGTAATTGGTCAGTAACTCAGTAATCTGATCGTTCATAAACTGATAATACGTTTTCCATTCTCCATGGGTCGTACGTCCCGTACCACGTCCGGTCCGCCCCAACGGATAATAATCGTCCCGGTCCCAATCCAGATGAGAATAATAAAGATGCAATTTTATCCCTTGTTTATGACATTCTTCTGCCAATTCCTTCAAAACATCCCTGCCGAAAGGTGTCGCCTTGACGATGTTGTAATCCGTAAACCGGGAATCGAACATAGAAAACCCCTCATGATGCCGGGTAGTAAAACAAATATATTTCGCACCGGCCGCTTTTATTGCAGCCACCCATTCAGCCGCATCGAAACGGGAAGGATAAAAAGCAGAAGCCAACTTGCGATATTCCATGTGGTCCAGGTTCTGGTTCGTCATCACCCATTCTCCCTGAGCCAACATACTATACAACCCCCAATGTAAAAAAATACCGAATTTACTATCCTGAAATTCTTTCCGGGCTTCCAGATTTTCAGGAGACGGTACATAAGCATCCTGAGCCTTTCCACCCAAACAGAGCAGAAGTAATCCTAATACAACAAATCTTTTTTTCATAATTATGGTTATTTATTTAATTCTAAAATCCAGCATCGTCTTTCCATCCAATGTCATTTGCACTTTATCGCCCGGTCTGAGTCCCCGGAAACGGAAGGGGTGTCCGCAAAACAGATAATCACCGATTTTCAATGTATGAAACTCAGACGCAAAAGCAATCAATTTTTCAATACCCACCGGTAAATGCTGTCTATTCCCGAAAGTAACGGCTTCACCGTTGACCTTCATTTCATAGTTTGCCTCCCTGGCTTCCTCTATACCCAACAAAGCACTGATAGCACAAGAGCTGTCAAAAGAGGCTGCCATGATCCCGGGTAATTTTTTTGCAATCAGCTGTTCCTCCAGCGAATCGGCATAAAACCGGACTCCGACTCCGATCTCTTCAAAATAACGGCCGGCAAACCGTTCTCCCACACTTTTTCCCAACTTACAAATTCTGACAACCAACTGAGGCACACCGCTCACTTGTTGTGTATAATCCGGTATATAAAAATCCCCGTTATTCCTCAACAGCACATCATCCCCCACCGGTACGACAGCCACCTCTCCGGCGTCGTTATATTCCGCACACAGTATTTTCATACTTCAATCTTATAAATCAAACTACCGGCTTCCCGTTTAGGTACGTGATGGCCACCTTCAGCATCCCTCCAATACCGATAATCCTCCCCTTTCATTTGTTCCAGCACCACCTTTTCTTTCGGTTTTCCCAAAGCAATCACGTAGTTGATTTTCAGCTCTTCGGGTAAGTGAAACAGACGACGTAAATCTTCATTCCGGAAAGCCTTGATTATACAGCCTCCCCACCCCTTTTCTACCGCTCCCAATAAAATCGTCTGGGCCTGAATGCCGTCATCGCACAAACAATTTTCAACAATCCGGGTATCTAACAACTGGATCAGGTAAGCAGCCGGACGTTCTCCTTCTTCAGGTCCGTCCCAATCTTTCAGATATCCCGCCCAAGCCAGCTGAGGAAAAACCTCCGCACACTTTTCCTCCTCATGAACAATTACATATTTCAAGGCTTGTGCATTCCGGGCGGAAGCACACAAACAAGTCAAACCGACCAATTCTGTCAATTCTTCCTCTGAAATCCGTACCTCTTGCTCAAACCGCCGATAGCTACGATTTCTCAATAATAAATCTTTCAACATATCTGTTTACTTTCAGGTTTATCCTATTTTTGCTGTTTTAATCACTATAAATTGTAAATTTGCCGATATCAGTAGTCCCTACTGACTATTCAACAAAAATAACAACAAAATACAATAAGCCCAAATAACCCTTTAACTTTTAATTCGATATATGGCTTCTTTTCTTCAGTTACTGGCAAAGGATATTATCCGGAAATACGGTACGGATTTCGCCGATCTGACTATTATTTTTCCTAATAAAAGAGCCGGTCTCTTTTTGGCCGAAGAACTCTCCCGCCAAATCGACCGTCCGGTGTGGATGCCGGAGATCCTGACCTTGACAGAATACATCGAAAAGCATTCGGGTCTGAAAAAAGCCGAAACACTTTCTTTAATTATCAAACTCTACAAATCTTATACGGCCGTATCGGGCTCTTCCGAGAAATTCGAAGATTTCTATTTTTGGGGAAATATGCTACTGGCTGATTTCGACGATATCGACAAATACCTGGTAGATGCCAAAGATCTTTTTTCTAATCTGATAGCACTCAAAGAATTGGATTTGAACTTTCCGTATCTGACCGAAGAACAAATCAAGGCCATACACCGATTCTGGAAGAGCTTCAATCCGGAAAAATTCAGCCGGGAACAACAAGAATTCCTAAAAGTGTGGGATAAATTATATGCCACCTATACTCATTTCAAAACTCACCTGGCTGAAACCGGAATCTGCTATGAAGGAATGAACGAACGGTATTTTTGCGAACATATAGAAACCTATGCCCATCCTGCACATATATTAATCGCGGGTTTCAACGCTTTGAACTTATGCGAAAAAAAGATCTTTTCGTTTTGGCAAGATTTGGGAATAGCCCGCTTCTACTGGGATTACGATATTTATTATACTGCTGATGAACATCAGGAAGCAGGCCATTATATCCGGGAGAATCTAAAGCTGTTTCCGAACGAATTGGATATCGAACATTTCAATAACTTCAGATACAACGGCAAAACCATCGAATACCTGGCTGTCCCCTCGACGATCGGTCAGGCCAAGCTTCTTCCTGCCCTGACCGAAAGTCTCCGGGAAGAGAATCCGCGACAGACAGCCATCGTGTTATGTGAAGAACAGATGCTGATTCCCGTGATGCATTCGATTCCGGAGTATTTCTCAAAAATCAATGTTACGATGGGTTATCCGGCACGCAACACTTCGGTGGCGGCCCTCATTTCTATGTTATGCGATTTAAAAAATTATGCCAGGCAGGAAGGCGACACCACCTACTACTATTACAAACCGGTCATCGCTCTGCTGAATCACAAATTAATCAAAGACCTATGTTCTGAAGAGATTCAGCAAATCACCAACTATATCAATCAAAAGAACATCGTCTATGTTATAGAAAAAAGTTTACACTTTCATGAGCTCACCCGAGCTATTTTTTCCTCCGATCAGCACGAAAAGATACCTGTATATCTACTGAAAATCCTGAATTTGCTGACCCGGTCGGTATTGAAAGAAGAAGCCGATCCTATCGAAAAAGAATTTGTCTTTACGGTATATACCCAAATCCAAAACCTACAAAATACATTCGAAGAAGAAGGCATCGAGCCGGAGAACAAACTTTATATGCAAATCATCAATAAAGTGATCGGTAATCTCAGTATTCCTTTTTCGGGAGAACCTCTGGAAGGCTTACAACTGATGGGATTAATGGAAACCCGTATGCTGGATTTCAATCATCTGATCATCCTTTCGGCCAACGAAGGTATTTTACCCAAGACCACACTTCCCGCTTCGTTTATTCCTTATAACCTCCGATTCGGTTTCCGTTTGCCCACCCCCGAACACCAGGACGCTGTTTTCGCCTATTACTTTTACCGGCTTTTACAACGTTCCAGAGACATTCATATTTTATATACTTCAGGCGTAAAAGGGATGAACGGAGGGGAAATGAGTCGTTTTCTCTATCAAATCAAATATGAATCGGGACTTACCGTAGCGGAAAGGAATTTCCAAAACCCGATTTCTACCCAAAATCCCAAAGAAATCAGAATCGGTAAAACCCCGCCGATACTCCATATTCTGGAGCGGTATACCCGATCGGAGGATCAGACGATCTCTCCTTCGGCCCTAAACACTTATATGGAATGTTCCCTGAAATTTTATTTCAAATACATAGCACAAATAAAAGAGAAAGAAGAACTGGCCGAAGAACTGGATCACCGTCTTTTGGGAAATATCTTTCACGAATGCTCCGAATCACTGTATGCCACGATACCTGGAGGCGAAATCACGAAAGCGGCCATCGATACCATTCTGGCTAACGGATCTCTGATCGAAGCACACATCCGCCGTTCTTATCTAAAAGTATACGACCCGAAAATTTCCAGGCTGATCGATAGCGGCAGCAACGAACTGATCCTGGGAGTAATCAAAAAATACCTCCGGGAGATGTTTTCTTACGATAAAAAGATATGTCCTTTCCGGTTGCTGGCTATGGAGAACCGTTTTCACGTGCCTGTAAAAATCGGTATCGAAGGCCAGGAAAAGACAGTTTTCGTCGGAGGTTTCATCGATCGCATAGACCGTACCGATCAAGGCATCCGGGTAATAGACTACAAAACAGGAGCCGATACGACGGCTTTCAAAACTATCGCTTCGGTTTTCGATCCGGCAAATCCTACCCGGAATAAAGCAGCTTTTCAGACCATGGTGTATTGCCTGATGTACGATCATGTGCATCCCAGCGAACAGCCTCTGATCCCTGGAATTTACAGTACCAAACTGTTGTTCGGAAAAGATTATGATTTCCGGTTAAAATGTGATAAAGAGCTGATACAAAATTTCCGGTATTATCAGCAGGAATTTTCGGATCATCTCCGGCAGTTACTGGAAGAATTATTCTCCCCGGAACATCCTTTTTGCCAAACCGATAACGAAAAGAAATGCCGGACCTGCAGTTATGCCGGAATATGCCGCAGGTAAAAACGAGAAAGGCCACCGTTTAGCAGTGGTCTTTCATTTCGTAATTCATTGTTTCAGCTCATTCCAGCGTCTTTTGTATCAATACTCGTCCTCATTGAAGAAGAAATCATCTTTACTGGGATAGTCAGGCCAAATGTCTTCAATACTTTCGAAAATTTCTTCATCATCCTCTATATCCTGAAGATTTTCGATAACTTCCATAGGCGCTCCCGAACGAATTGCGTAATCGATTAATTCATCTTTAGATGCAGGCCATGGTGCATCTTCCAATTTTGAAGCAAGTTCCAGTGTCCAATACATAGCTATATAGTTTTTTTAGCGTTCCCATAAAATTTTCGCAAAAGTAAGTTTTTTTTGGTAATATACAAGTATAAAACAACTAAATTAATAGTAGCCCCCAATTTTAGATTTGCGATTTCCACATCTAATCTCCCCTGCTTCTCCTGACAGAACTGGTTAGCGGGTGATTTATAATCTAGTTTTACAACGATACGAAGGTTTATAAAGTTACATTTTCAAGGGTTCGATATGGATAGTCGCATCGATCTTCAATTCTGTTTTTATCTGCATTTCGATAAGGGTAGCTTTTCTATGAGCTTCCTCCACGGTCTCTTCCCCGGGCACTTTGATATGAAAAGTGAATTCGATATGGTCCCCATAATGATGAATGTGGTAATGATGCGGATAAGCCACATTTCCCATTTCAGCTTTCACGATCTGTTCTACTTTCCCGATCACTTCTTCCGAAGGTTCTTCTCCTAAGATTTTATTTACTGCTTCGCGAATAATCCCATAGGCGGCATAGAATAACATGAAAGATATCAACATACCCAATACACTGTCGATCCACCAGAAATAGGGGCTGAGAAAAAGTCCGGCCAAAACCATCAGTGACGATAAAGCATCGCTCCGGTGATGCCATCCGTCCGCTTTTACAGCAGCGTTACCGGTTTTACGGGCGATATAAAAAGCATAGCGGGCCAATCCTTCTTTTAAGACAATCGAAGCAACCGTAGCCAGATAAGCCAACCAGCCGAAATCAGCCGCCTCATGTCCCCTCAATTTTGCGATAGCGTCTTTCATAAACTCTACTCCGACCAAAGCCAACAGAATAGCGATAATCAATGCAGAGATTTGTTCCCAGCGGCCGTGTCCGAACGGATGCTCCTTATCCGGTTTCTTCGAGGATAATTTAATTCCAAGAATTACGACCAAAGAAGTCAGGGAATCCGAAAGGGTATGCCAGGCATCGGCAATCAAAGCAAGCGAGGCCGATGCAATACCGGCATAATATTTTAAAACAAACAAGAGTAGATTCAGAATAACGGAAACGAGTCCTTCCCGATACCCCAATTTTGAATGCTGATCCATATGATTCTATTATTCGTCGGAAAAATGTTGAAGCACCCTTCTGTAAGTGTTGAATATCTTTGCTTTCGAAACAAACCCGATATATCTTCCTTCCTCGATCACAGGTAAATTCCAGGCTCCTGTATCTTCAAATTTTTTCATAACCAGGTCCATCGAATCCGTCACATCGACAATCGTAGGTGGAGTTGTCATAAAGTCGCGGACAAAGGTGACATTGTACAAATCCTGATTGAACATGATCTTACGGATATCGTCCAGCAATACAATCCCCAGCAATGCTTCGTTTTCATCGATCACCGGGAAAATATTTCTACTGGAACGGGAAACTTTTTTCACCAGATCCCCCAAAGTAGCCTCTATGGATATCGTCTGTAAGTCGGTCTCGATGACTTTATTCAGCTTCATCAAAGTCAGCACGGCTTTATCTTTATTATGGGTAATCAGATCTCCTTTCATAGCCAGCCGACGTGCATAAATAGAGTAAGGCTCCATTCCCCGCCCCGTTAAATGGGCTGTCACCGAGGTTATCATCAAGGGCACCAGCAAACTATAGCCACTGGTAATCTCAGCGATCAGGAACATAGCTGTCAACGGAGAATTCATGACACCCGACATCACCCCGGCCATACCTGCCAATACAAAATAACTGACAGGAACCGTGATCACTCCGGTCATATTGATCAGGTAAGCAATCAGGAATCCGGTAACTCCCCCAGTGAACAAACTGGGAGCGAAAACACCTCCAACCCCCCCACTACCGTTGGTGAAAGCTGTAGCTACTACCTTGATAAATACCAAACCGATCACATACAAAACAACGACGAATGCATAGTTCCGGAAATCGAAAAAATAGGTATTGTTCAACAGTGCATCTGCATTATCGGTCAGCAAAGCTTCCAAAGAAGAGTATCCTTCACCGTAGAGAGGCGGAAAAATATAAATCAGCAAGCCCAATAATGCTCCTCCTACCAAAATTCTTTTGAATTGGTTCTTTATCCCGGTAATAAATTTCTCGATTCGGATATTCGTCCGGATAAAATATACAGAAACCAATCCACACAATATCCCCAGAATAATATAATACGGCACATTAGCCAAGGCAAAATGTTCGTGTACGGCGAATTCGAGGACCACCCCTTCGCCCATCAGAAAATATACAATAACGTAAGATGAAATGGCAGCAATCATCAAAGGCACCAAGGAAGCCATCGTCAGATCCAGCATCAGTACCTCCAGGGTAAATACGATACCGGCAATCGGAGCTTTGAAAATTCCGGCGATAGCCCCGGCTGCCCCACACCCGATCATCAAGGTCATCACCTTGTAGTTCATGTGGAAAAAACGGGCCATATTCGAACCGATGGAAGCACCGGTCAGTACAATCGTCGCTTCCGTTCCCACCGATCCTCCAAAGCCAATCGTAATCGTACTGGCAATCATGGAGGAGTAGTTATTATGAGGTTTGATCATACTATTACGCCGGGAAATCGCATATAATACCTTTGTCACCCCATGACTGATATCTTCCCTCACAAAATAACGAACAAACAGGGAGGTCAACCAAATCCCTATAAAAGGAAGAATAAAAAACAACAAACTTCCGCTATCTATCTGCAAACGTTCGGTCAGAAACTGGTGGGTATAATGGACGGAATTTTTCAGGAATACCCCGGCCAGTCCGGTGATAATACCAACCAGAAGACTCAGGATGACGATAAAATTCCTTTCTTTGATATGGCGTACCCGCCAACTCAAAAAACTCACATACCAGTTATTCCACCACGACATAATTCAAGTACTAATACTAATGCAGATAGCCTGTATCAGCGATTATTTTTTCCGAATACTTTTCAAGGATCCGAACTGCGGATAAAATTCCAGCATCAACCCTTCGCTACTAATCACATCCACAGGAAATTTCTTAATTTCTCCCAATTGAGGAACAATAGCAGGATAACTCATTATTTCTTCTTTCCCTTTCAGTAACTTCAACGTAGCTGTAGCAGGTACCCTATAATAAACAGCAGCCGCTTCACCTCCTCCACTCACCGGTGACGAAGCCGGAACCACAGCCTCTTCAATCTTCAGAAAATAAGCCTGAGCGGCAACATTTTTCGTATCTGTCACTCCGTTTTGTTCAGAAAACCGGAAAGCGACAACCGGTTCGTTAGCCTTTTCCGGAATACACTGGAATACCCGTTTTACCTTGACAGTTTCTCTTTTACCTAAGAAAAGACTCAGGTAGTTTTTTTCCATACGATCGAATTCTTTCAATATGATCTCTAAAGATTTTCCATCAGGAACATTATTTTCGGCTCCCAATAATTTTACTCTTTCCGAGCGAATCCGGAAAATCTCACTTACTGCTTCTTTTACATTGTCAGCATCGGTCTTAACAGCATAATGTACGATCGGATCCCAAATTCTCTTCATCTCACCGTCCACCTCCTGATAAGTATAATTGGTATCCAACACTTCTTTCAGCTGATTATAAGTATTCAGTTGCATGATATCGATCCTCTCTTCGTCCCCCAAGGCCTCGGCGATATACTTCATCTCTTTTTTTTCATTGAAAACTTCCCCTTTACCGGCAGCGATACCTGCCAGAAAACCTTCAGCACTAAGGCTCAGTGTCACCGGCCAATAATCCCCGTTGGCAGAAACAGAATACACCGCCTTTTCATCCGGAATATACTGTGGAAGAACATTTATTTTTTTTATGGCCCATTTTTCGGAGACTTGTGTCGCTTCAGGACGGATTCCCAATTCTTTCTCGGCATAATTCTGATAGGGTCCGGGAACAAAACGTTCGCATTCCAAGATGACCTCTACTTCATAGGCTACTTTAGGTAAAGTATAATTTACGTTCACTAACGTAGTCAGTTCTTTCTTTTTTTGAGCTGCGGCAGCCAGACAAACCACCAACATTAACGATACAATAAAAACTCTTTTCATAGTAATTGTTATTATTTTTCTAATCTTTTCCAGGCCTCTCCCATTCTCTCGGCTATCATTCCGGCACAACATCCTCTCCGGCCTTCTTTTTCCGCGACACAATCGCCGGCCAGCCCATGGGCAAAAACTCCTATCCGGAGCAAATCCAACAAATTCAATTTATTGGCAGCCAAAGCCAGCAGCACTCCTGTTAAAACATCCCCCGCCCCGCCTTTAGCCATTCCCGGATTACCACTCATATTGAAGAAAAGCCGGCGATCCGGAGTAGCGATAACGGAATGAGCTCCTTTCAACACGATATGCACCCGATATTGATTTGCAAAAATGCTTAATTTATTTAATCTCTCAAAATCATTTACACTTTTTCCTGCTAATCTTTCAAATTCTTTCATATGCGGAGTAAGAATACAGCCTTCATGGAGTAAATCCAATAACTCCCGGTGTTCCGCTATAATATTCAGCGCATCTGCATCCAGAATCGTCGTCCCTCTCCAGGTACGTAATAATTTTTCCAATCCACCGACAGTCTCCGGTCCTTGCCCTATAGCAGGTCCGACAGCAATCGCATCGTAATCTCTCAGTTTACAGACGGCAGAAAACCGTTCGGCCGATTCATCCGGATCAGGAATCGCTTCCGGCACAGTCGTCTGTATCACCTCGATTCCTTTACCCGGAATATGACAGTACAACAAACCGATACCCGAGCGTACAGCCGCTTTAGCCCCCAAAACAGCCGCCCCCATCATCCCATAACTGCCGGCGATCAACAGTCCTTTCCCATTAGTACCTTTATGAGCAAAAACCGGCGAAGGAGGTAAAATCGCTTTTACCGTATCTTCTGTCGTATAAAACCAATCGGTCGGTTGCCGAGCGATGATTTCAGGATGTAAGCCGATATCCAGCACTTCCCACCGGCCGACATACTTTTCATTCTCCGCCAGCATAAAGGCTAACTTCGGGAACTGAAAAGTAAAGGTATACTCTGCACAAACAATGGTTTCGGGATCGTTCCAGGTATTATCCTCCCCCGCTAACCCGGAAGGAATATCGACAGCCACCACCCGGTTAGCAGAAGCATTCATTTGCTTGATAATCCGGGCTGCCAAACCGGTTACCGGACGATTCAGCCCCGATCCGAAAATAGCATCGATCACGATTTCTCCCTTCTGTAACACCAAATCATCGGCCTGCTTTAATTCTTCCACCTTTCCCCTGGTCAACCAACGCCGATAATTCGCCTCACAATCGGGACTTCTATCCTGGGTTCCGGCAATCCGGAATACTCTGACCGGCACTCCCCGCCGATTCAATAATCTGGCAATCGCATATCCATCGCCACCATTATTCCCATTCCCGGCAATCACGACCACTCCTGCAACTTCAGTGAAAATTTTCAAAAAACGATCTGTCCAAATCCCGGCAGCCCGTTCCATCAAATCCAAAGAGCTTACCGGCTCATGCTCAATTGTATATTTATCAATCGCAGCCAGCTGAGCCGTTCGAAAAACTTTATTTAACTTTTCCATAACATTAACTCAATCGTTTTAAAGACGAAAAATACGGAAATATTCTTACATTTGCGACCGAAGTGGATTAATATTAACTTAAATACATTATCTATGTTTAAAAATCATCCTAAGGGGTTGCTCACTGCAGCTCTGAGTAATATGGGAGAACGCTTCGGCTACTATATCATGAATGCCGTATTGGTGTTGTTCCTGTGTTCTAAATTTGGTTTAAGCGAAGCCGCCAGTGGTACTATTTACTCATTCTTTTATGCTGGCATATATATTTTAAGTCTTGTCGGAGGGCTGATTGCTGACCGCACTCAAAATTACAAAGGAACTATTAAAACAGGTCTTGTTGTAATGGCTACCGGATACATTATTCTTTCCATTCCAATTCTTGCTACGGCAGCCAACACCACCTGGTTGCTGACCCTTACCTGTTTTGCACTTTTCCTGATTGCATTCGGAAACGGTTTGTTCAAAGGAAATCTGCAGGCAATTGTCGGCCAGATGTATGATAATTTCGAAGCCGAAGCTGCCAAGAAAGGCCCGGAGGCCCTCAAAATCGCAAAAGACAAACGGGACTCCGGATTCCAGATTTTTTATGTATTTATTAATGTGGGTGGATTGATCGCTCCATTCATTGCACCGGTATTACGCCAGTGGTGGTTGGGTGTAAACGGTTTCACTTACAATGCACAACTTCCGGCACTTTGCCATGAATATATTAACAACGCCGCTGCCATGGCTCCCGAAGCATTGGCGAACTTGCAACAATTAATAACTTCAGCCGGAGGTTCCATTGCTGACTTGACCGTTTCTTGCGCTCAATATTTACAGATTTTCAATGAAGGTATCCACTATTCATTCATTGCATCTGTTGCCGCGATGCTGATTTCTCTCATTATTTTCTTCGTCTCTCAAAAAACATTTCCTACTCCTGCAAAGAAAATTGCAGCTCAAAATGTAAGTTACACACCAGAAGAAAAAGCTGCTATGGCGAAAGAAATCAAACAAAGAATGTATGCGCTGTTCGCTGTATTGGGTATCGTTATCTTTTTCTGGTTCTCGTTTCACCAGAATGGTATGTCCTTATCATTCTTTGCCCGTGATTTCGTAGATTCGTCGGCCGTTGCACCAGAAGTATGGCAAGCGATCAATCCGTTCTTCGTAATTGCGCTGACACCTGTCATCATGGCCATTTTCGGAGGATTAGCAAAACGCGGTAAAGAAATTTCAACTCCCCGCAAAATTGCAATCGGTATGTTCATTGCAGGAACGGCATTCTTGTTCCTTGCCGTTTTTTCTCTGATAAAGGGTTATCCCTCCGCAAACGACTTCAAATTATTACCCATTGCAGAACAAATGGCAAACAAAGCTCATTGGTGGGTTTTGATTGCAACCTATTTCTTCCTGACGGTTGCTGAATTGTTTATCTCTCCGCTGGGACTGTCTTTCGTATCGAAAGTAGCACCTAAAAGTATGCTAGGTCTGTGTCAGGGTCTGTGGTTGGCGGCTACGGCTCTTGGTAACCTGTTGCTTTGGATTGGCCCGCTCATGTATAATGCATGGCCGATCTGGCAATGCTGGACAGTATTCTTTATTGTATGTCTCGTGTCCATGGGAGTCATGTTGGGTATGGTTAAATGGCTTGAAAGAGTCACAAAATAATAACAACGCTCTAAAACAACAAAGTCCTCTAAGCATTCATTGCCCCGGGGACTTTTGCTTTTAACCTACTAATTTAATTTATAATATTATGTTTCAAAACCAACCTAAAGGATTGTATGCCCTGGCTCTTGCAAACACAGGAGAACGTTTCGGGTATTACACGATGCTTGCTATCTTTACACTTTTCCTGCAAGCAAAATTTGGCTTCAGTTCAGCAGCTACATCAAACATTTTTGCGGGTTTCTTAGCCTTAGTTTATTTTTTACCCATCTTAGGGGGTATCCTGGCCGATAAATTCGGTTATGGTAAAATGGTAACAGCAGGTATCATCGTCATGTTTGCCGGTTATACCTGTCTTGCTATTCCTACCGGAGGGGATGCTTTTGGAGTTGCCGCTATGTTCGGGGCCCTTTTCCTGATCGCATTAGGTACCGGATTATTCAAAGGTAATCTCCAGGTAATGGTAGGAAACCTTTACGACGATCCTAAATATTCAGACAAACGGGACACAGCATTCAGTTTATTTTATATGGCGATCAATATCGGTGCTCTTTTTGCTCCGACAGCCGCTTCAAAAATCACAGAAAATTTCATGGCGAAAGCAGGCCTTAAATACCAAGGTGATATACCTGCACTTTGCCACGAATATCTGGAAAAAGGCCAGCAAATGGCAGCTAATTCCCTGGACACCCTGACTCATTTCGCACAGTCACAAGCTTCCGCATTCAACGGAGATCTGGCAACATTCGCTCATAAATACATCGACGAATTATCACTTTCTTACCACTATGGTTTCGCAGTGGCTTGTATATCTCTGATTGTATCTATGTTGATCTATCAGGTATTCAAGAGTACCTTCAAACATGCAGATATCAATACCAAACAAGCTGCAGCAAGCGGAAAACAAGAAAATATTGTCGAATTAACTCCGGAACAAACCAGATCCCGCATTACCGCTCTCGTACTGGTATTCGCCGTAGTGATCTTCTTCTGGATGGCTTTCCACCAAAACGGCCTTACCCTTACTTTCTTTGCCCGTGATTATACGGCCAGAACCGCCGATGGCGCTATAGGTATGAGCTTTAATGTTTTCAACCTGGTATTCGTGATTACTTTGATCTATAGTTTGTTCTCTCTGTTCCAGTCCAAAGAAGCGAAATCCAAACTGATATCGGCAGTTGTCGCAGTTATTTCTGTCAGCATATTAGTCTACAAATATTTGTCGTTAGCACCAGGTTCTTTCATTGAAGTTCTTCCTCAGATGTTCCAGCACTTCAATCCGTTCTTCGTTGTTGCTTTAACCCCTGTATCTCTTGCTGTATTCGGAGCTTTGGCCAAGCGAGGCAGCGAACCTTCGGCACCCCGTAAAATCGGTATCGGTATGTTTATCGCAGCTTTAGGATTTACCGTGATGGCTCTGTCTTCTATGGGACTTCCCACTCCCAATCCTGACGGAGCGACTGTTGTAGCTAATGATTTACTCGTATCTCCTTCTGTTTTGATCAATACCTACCTGGTATTAACCTTTGCCGAATTGTTCCTTTCACCTATGGGTATTTCATTCGTATCGAAAGTAGCCCCTCCAAAATACAAAGGTTTGATGATGGGTTTATGGTTCGGAGCAACTGCAGTCGGTAACTATCTGGTTTCTATCATCGGTATGCTTTGGGGTCACATGCCATTATGGGCATTATGGTCTATCCTCATCGTTTTGTGTCTGATCTCTGCATTATTCATCTTTATGATGATGAAACGTTTGGAGAATGCCACGAAATAATAAAATTTCTTTTAGCATTAAAAGAAGTCTAAAAAACAATAATTAAATAACAAAAGCTGCTCTGTTCCGGGCAGCTTTTGTTATGATTATAATTATATTTGCAGGCAAAAGAAAGGTAAATATGTTTAAACAGATCAACCATTCCTTTGCAGCGAAACTCAATATATACCTTATTTCGTCGGCATTTCTATTATGGGGAATCGGTTTTTGCTTATTCTATCACTATTCCTCCAGAGCTATCGAGCACCAAGCTTACCTGAAAATCGACGAATCGGCGGAAAAAATCAATCTTAAAGTGACTCGTTTATTGAGGACGATAGAAAAGATCCCTGAAAATCTCAGCTGGATTATCCCTTCCTATGTTACTCATGCCGATTCGATTTATGCGATTACCCGGCAGGTCGTTTTGAACAATTATGAGATCTTCGGATGTGCTATAGCTTTCGAACCCTATTATTTTCCGGATAAAGGGTATTATTTCGCTCCTTATTCATACATGAGTGGCGATAGTGTCGTCACCACACAAATCGACCCGAAATACGATTACTATCAAAAAAATTGGTACCGGATCTCAAAAGAAAGGAATGTCTCCCGCTGGAGTCGTCCTTACCACGAGCTTTCGTCCAACGATATTCTGACCTCCACCTATTCGGTACCGCTCCGGGACCCCAAAAATAATGTAATCGGTATTTTTTCGGTCGACCTCTCTTTGAATTGGCTGACCGAGCTGATCGACTCGGTCAAACCCTATGAAGACAGTTATAGCATTATAGTCAATCGGGAAGGAAGGTATATACTTCATCCGGGAAACGACTTTTTCACGGATCTGGATAAAGATATCCTTCATGAAGCGGAAATCCTTCAGGACACCAATGCTTCAAAGTTGGCGCATCTCATGATGCAGGGGCAAAAAGGGAAAGGAGTATTTGTCAACAATCATGTAAAATATTACATCTATTTTACTCCCATCCTCGGCACAGAGTGGAATATGGCTACCTTGTTTCCTTATTCTCATATTTTCGACAAATTACACCGATTCACTTGGATCATCATTCTTTCTTCGGTATTATTTCTGGCTCTCCTGGTGATTATCTGTACTACAACCGTTCGTAAAATTACGAGACCTTTAAAAATATTCGCAGCTTCCACGCATTCCATTGCGGAGGGAAATTTCAACATAACTCTACCGGTCATCCACACCCAAGATGAAATGCTGGATCTTTATAATGCTTTCAGTGAAATGCAGGAAAAGCTTTCAAAATATATGAAAAACCTGGAAACGACTATAGCAGCTAAAGAGAAAATAGAAAGTGAACTACGCATAGCACATGATATTCAAATGAGTATGCTTCCCAAAAATTTTCCTCCTTTTCCCGGTCATGAAATAGACCTTTATGCAGTACTCTATCCGGCCCGTCAAGTCGGTGGTGATTTATACGACTTCTTTATCCATGAGAACACCCTCTTTTTTGCTATCGGCGATGTATCGGGAAAAGGGATTCCTGCTTCGCTTCTGATGGCCTCTACCATCAGTCTGCTACGTACGCTTTCCTCAGGCAGCAATTCTCCGTCACAGATTGCTTATTCGTTAAATAATAGTATTGCTGAAAGGAATGAAGCCGATATGTTTGTGACCTTCTTCATCGGAATGCTGGATCTCCGAACCGGAGTAATGAAATATTGCAATGCAGGTCACACTCCTCCAGTACTGACAAGTCCGGATCGGACAGTAGCTTTCTTTGAAATGCAATCCGATCTTCCTTTAGGTATCCTAAAAAATCATGATTATCAGGAGTACACCTACCGATTCGTGAGCGGCTCGGGTATATTACTATATACCGACGGCGTTACGGATGCAGAAAATGAAAAGAACGAATTTTATACCCGGGAACGTCTTTTGGAGATAGTGACTCAAAATCAGGAACTACACCCCCGCGAATTTATCCGTTCGATAATCAATGATATTCAGTCACATATCAAATCACACGAACTATCCGACGATCTCAGTATGCTCACTTTCATTTACGGTAGTGAATGGAATATCAAAAAATCATAAAATATACCGGTTTTTCTTTGTGATATTTAAATAAAGTATTACTTTTGTGCCGTCATAAAAAACAACACTGTCCAATGGTGTAATGGCAGCACAACAGATTCTGGTCCTGTTTGTCCAAGTTCGAATCTTGGTTGGACAACTTCGAAAACCTGATTTCACATCAGGTTTTTTATTTATATGGATCAATCCTAAATTCTTGTTGTTTCACACCAAAATATCACCTAAAAAAGAGGGCTTTCCGGTTCATAAAAAGTGGAAAGCCCCAGGTACTTGAAAAGTACAGATTATTATTCAAACACAAGTATGTCCATAAGGGTTCCCTGCGTTTTCACAACCGGAGCGGAACTACATTGATCTGTTTTACGATTATAGGTGAAAATTCCCGTTCCATTTTGTTCCGTTGCCAAACCAAAAAGGATATCATCCCCGTATTTATTTATAGCACAACTATATCCATTCGTACGAGGAAGATTCAACGCTTTCATCGTACAATGATACAAATCGGCTTTCAAACAATAGTTTGTCTTTTCGTTGATGTAATCAGGACTGGCACTGGCAAATGCCGGACAATAAGCCAGGACGTACAATTCTCCATTCCCGGCATAAAAGTTAGAAATAGAATACTGCAATTTGCCCCCTTGAACTCCTTCCACGTTCATGTCAGTCATGTTAAAACAGTAGTCCGGATCAAATTCCGTCGCACCCTTTTTAATCCGTAATAATCCGAATTTCTGATCCGGAACATACCCATAAGATCCCCAACAAGTCACATAAAGATCCCCTTTCTCATCTATAAACATACCGCAATCAAAAATAGATGCCGCGGAAAGTCTCGTGTCATGAATGATCTTTTCCGGAGTATCGGTAGCCTCATCAATGATCAGGACATGCGCACCACTTTTACAAATAGGCATCTGGTCAAATTCTCCACATCCGACATAGAGTTTCCCATCCCGCAGGATCAACCCCAGCGGGTTCGGAGTACTACTTCCGTCAAGTCCGTATTCAGGCCTGGCAACATTAATTTCCCCTGTTTTTACCATGGTCGTCGGGTTAAATATAATGATCTTGTTATCGTTCGGAGCCGATGCATAAGCTTTCGTGGCCGAAACGAAAGCAATAGAAGCACACATGGGAGCAGCCGTCGCCACTTCCAAACGTCCTTCCACTTTCAAAGTTCCATCATCTTGCCGGGAGTATTTTACAATCGTTCCCTCCGAAGTTCCAGGCACGTAGAATACCCAATCACGATAAGACATCAGATAAGGAGTAATTTTGGTTTCAACCGCATTCGCGAAAGACATCGTTCCGGCCTTCATATCCTGTATAGGTACGATATATCCCATGTCCGCCTGCGGTTGCATGTTAATACCTACGATAATCGATGCTTTACCCTCATTTTCATCATCATCTTTGTTGTCATCCGTACATGACGTTACAAATAAGGCTGTACATAGAAAAGCCCCCAGAATAAAGAGATTGTTTTTCATTGTGATTTACTTTATTTATATACTTCAAATTAAAATGATCAGGCAAATTACCATTTTAACGTCGTGAACCGAATCTTCGCCATGACTGTCCGGCCCGCCAGCGGGTAATTGAAATTAGTCATCTCATCCGTATCAAACAGATTATGGCATTCCACGCCAAACAAAACTTTCCGGTTCATGATCCCGTACTCCAGCCCCACCGTGTGCAGGCAAGCAGAAGGTATCTTATAATCCTGATGGCGGCTAAGCTCATATCCATAATAGTATTTATCCGTGTAGCCGCCCTCGTAATACGCCCTGGCATACTGTCCTTTACCCCCAAAGGGATTATCCTTCCGGTAATCCAGCATCCAGTTGAAAAAGAGAATCGGGATATGAGGCAATTGCATTTTATAGGTCTCACTCTCGGTGTTTGTTCCCGCTATATATTTCGAATAATCCAAAGATTTCTGCCAGGTAGCATTAAATGATACAAACCAGTTACGGTCAATATCCCATTTGATTTCACCGTCCACTCCGTACAACAGAGCCTCACCCAGATTCTGGTATTTGGAATACCCCACAACAGAGGTCAGATACATCATGTTCTTCACTTGCATGATATACCCGTTCGACTCGAATTGTAAACGGGAATTTGCATTATAGTAACGGTCGAACATGATACCCAGATTATAATTATTAGCTTGTTCGGCTTTTAGTTCCGTACTTGTCAGCGTCGTTACACGATCCCCCAAAGCCTCCTCGTAACGGGGAAGGCGGAAATTATGTTCCAAGGCAAATTTCACCAGCCAATGAGAAGATAAATCGTATTTCAAAGCAAGACTATACCCCCAATACTGATCGGATTTATGCGTCTCTGCCGGAACGGCATCCCCCGGATAAGCCAGGTTCACTGTTTTCCCTCCTAAACGATAATAATAATGCCGTCCCGTCAGCACCGATGTCAAACGTCCTTGAAACCACTTGTTCTGTAAAGCGACGGAACTGATCATTCCCGATATATTCGATTTCAAGCCACTATAATCCTTTTTCAGAAAACGGTCGGCAACAGTGTCCCGGGTTTTATTGCTCACGTAACGGAAATCATTATTTATATTGACCAGCATTCTGTCCGGGATCATATGATATTGCAAGTTCAGATTATAACGATAATCCATCATCCCGTCATCCGACAAATTCGGGACATATCCCACTTCTCCGCCATACGTATTGGGAACACGGCCACCATAAAAATCATAAAGGAAAGACGAGGTGTCGATCAAAGCAGTATGCGTATAAGTAACCATCCCATTGAATTTCAAATCCAGCTTCCCGAACAAAAAATGTTTTTTCTCCAGCTTGGGGTTTATACCGGCCGTCCAGATTTTTGTCCGGGCATGACGGATATTCGTTTGTATACCCTGGGTTTCTTTATAACTGTAATACCCGACAAATTCCAATTCGGCCTTGTCAAAGTAATGATCCGGAAACTTAAGCGTCGCCCCGAATTCTCCCATTTTCAACCGGTCATGATCCCGTTTGATTTTCAAATCATTGACATAAGGAGAAGTGATTGTATAATCATTTCTGGCCAAGGTTCCTCCCGCAAAAAGAGTAAAAGCCATATTTGCTTTATCAAAATAATGAGAAATACAAGCCGTAGGATTATGCACGCCGTAAGACTGGTAGCTATACGACAAATCATAATATCCGTGTTCGGCATCTATCGTCACCACATTAATCGCACTTCCTAATCCATCTCCCCCGAATTCAGGCGGAACAATCCCCTTGTATATCTCGATACGGTCGATGAATTGCAAAGGAATATCATTAATGGAAAAACTACCATCCGGGGTATTCAGGGCATAACCGTCCATATAGATCTGAACCCGGTTTCCTTCCAATCCCCGGATATTAACTTTTGTTTGGTTACCGACACCACCTGTTTGCCGTAGTTTTACCCCTGTCTGGTGATTCAACACCTCCGTGATCGTAGTCCCGCGTCCTGCCAATTGTTTCCCATCAATAACGGCAACCGGGGTCCCCTGGCGTTTCACGTCATGGATCTCTTTCCTCTCCCCTTTAGCTGCAACGACCACCTGGTCAAGGGATTTCATATCCATCTGCATATAAACCTCCAGCTTCAGGTCTTTGTTTGCCTCGACCTTCACTTTCCTGATGACATCTTTCATACCCACAAACGAAAAATGAAGTTCGTATTCCCCGGCAGGAACATTTTTAAAAAAGAATTCGCCCCGGGCATTTGTCCCCGTCCCTTTTTTTAGAGAAGGCATTACGATATTTACTCCCGCGACAGGCGTATCATCAGAAGAATCTTTCACAATCCCGGAAATTGTCTGCCCGTTAGAGAAAAGAATATTGCCAACCATAAAATAGACCCCAATATAAAAACACTTCATAACCCACATAAATTAATTAATAATTAGCACCCTAAAGCAAGTTTTAACAAATAAACACTAAAAACATCAAATAATTGTGCAAACATAGACGGTAAATCCATTTGCAACAATCCCTATTAATAGGGATTATTATTGCAAACTACCTACTAATAGTATTTCAGTAGTCTCCTATCGCCATTATCAGCACTTTCCAACACACTCATCTGAAGGATGGCTATTTGATCGATTTCACCGGGCCGCCTCTTCTATTATACCGATATAGTGATTTGTATGACTCACCCTCAGAAAGCCAGTCTTTCGGCACTATTTTTTTCAGATTTATTTGGGAGAAGACAAAAAAAGACGTAGTTTTGTGCCGTCAAAATACTGTCCAATGGTGTAATGGCAGCACAACAGATTCTGGTCCTGTTTGTCCAAGTTCGAATCTTGGTTGGACAACTTTGAAAACCTGACGTAAAGTCAGGTTTTATTTTTATTCGTCTCCCGATTATTTCAATATTCGGGTATCAATCCGAAATACTTATCGGTCAAGTATTCTCTAATAATTCAAAAGATAAATTTTCCGCTATTTGTGATCTTTATTCGAAGAAGTATAAAAAAGAAAAGAACAAAAGGAAGATTACTGTTCGACAATCATGTTGTTGTGTATGTACAAATAAGGGATGTATGAGTGTATGAATTATCTCCTATTGCGACGCTCCTTGCGGATTCTAAAGGAAAGATATCAAACCAGTAATCTTACCCTCTGTTCTCCCTTTCCGATGTTACAAATATAAGAGATCAGTCCCATTTCTAACTTATATAAAAAATATTATCTTTTACACATTCAATTTCAACGCAGATTTTTTTTCAGAATAAAGGTTTGTCTCACTTCAGAAGGAGTCATTCCGAACCAAATTTTACAAAACTTATTCAAATGTACGGATGAGGCAAAGTTAAGTTCGTCAGCCAATTCCTTTAGGTTTACCTCACTGGTCATCAGGCGGTGTTTAATATATTCGGCTTTCTGTCGCTGCATCCACTGATAAACCGTCTCGCCGAAAACATCTTTAAATTTCTTTTGAAACACTCCCTGGCTATATCCACATAGTTCTGCAAATTCACCGGCACTCTTTACATGTAGATAATAGTCGACGACCAGTTTTTTGAACTCCATATTTTTCCCCAATAGAGGATAAAAAAGCATAGCCAATTCATCCGAAGTATAGTAAGCATGCAAAATAATAAACAATTCCTGAATTTTTTTTGAAGCCAAATCAGCCATAGGAACCTGATTTTGTTCATAATTCTGCATTAATTGCAGAAAACGGTCGAGTGATTCACGAATCTCCAATTCCCGGAATTCATATTTTATCAAAGAGAAAAAAGGAGTCAGATTTTGAAAGATATATTTATCACAACTATGATTCAAAGTGCCGAACCCCAAAATAATGAGTTCGACCGTCGATACGGCTTTACATACACATCGGGAAAGGGGAGTCAGCAAGATCATGTTTCCATCGGAAATAAGCCTGGGATACAAATCTCCATAGATCACTTCCATTTCTCCATGAAGAATAAAAACCAGATTATTATTTTTATCTGCCTTATTTCTTTGAAAAACAGTATCTTTTTCAAACTTAAAATAAGAGAATTTATTCTTCAGATCAGATTTGATATAACAAACAGTATCACTTCCCATTTTCAACTTATAGATCAATGTGTTCTCCCGTCATTTTTTGTTCTTCTATAAATTTTGTCGGGGTCATTCCCAACCATTTTTTACAGAATTTTGTAAAGTGAGCCGGTGAAGAAAAACCAAATTCATAAATAATCTCTTTGAGGTTTACCTCCTCTCCACTCAAACGTTCTTTAAGCCGATCGGCCTTTTTGCCCAATATCCATTGGTATATCGGTTCATCGAAGATTTCTTTGAATGCCCGTTTGAAACTACTGACCGAATAACCACAGATCTGAGCCAATTCTGCCACAGACTTCACATGTAAACAATTATCTTCGATCAATTTTTTCAAATCTCCCTCTTTGTGCAAAGAAAGGGTATAAAAAAAATAAGACAATTGTTCTTTAGAGTAACAAGACTTCATCAAAACAAATAGTTCTTCCTGTTTTTCTTCGAACAAATACCTGCAATCCACCCCATCTTCCAGGTACACCGTCAACATTTCCACAAATCCTTTCAGCAGCTGGTTTAAAGGTAAGATTTCCAATAATTCCCCTCTCCCCTCCAAACATCCAAGCTCCGAAACTGTTTTCAAGCAATATTCAGTGGGACGGTCAGAAATAAAGTACAAAAATTCAAGTGGAGTAAAAGCTTTCAATTTACCTTTCAAAGCAGGCAACAAAAACATCTCTCCGGCTTCAACGAATACCACCTCGTCTTCAATAGACACACCAGCTTCACCACTTAATAAAAATATCCAGCAAATGCCCGAAGTTTTCCATTTTTCCCATACAAAACCTTTCTCAAATTTCACCTGTTCAAAAAAGACCAACTCACTCCGTTCATAATTATTACAGGTTGCCTCTTTATTACAACAGTAAACACGATCGTTACTCATAATTTAACTATATACATGAATACTAAGAGCTAACAAACATAAAATAAAACTTTCAGTCAAGTTAAATTTAATTATAAGTTACAAACAAGAGGCATGAAACATTCACGTATTCTGTGTTTTACATAACTTCACTCACTCCTTTTCAACAAAGGTAAGATTAAAAAAAACAAATCAAAAGATGTTCTGATTTAATTTCATTCTTTTTCCGGCAAATAAATCTTTCCATGAAAGTGTGCAGAAAAGTCACTGAAACGTGTTCAGACTTATAATTAGTTCTTAAAGTTGCTCCTTCGTCGCTCAAAGTCCATAAAATCGACGGACTTTATAAACCAATTAATTCGGCTTATAAACAACAAAGCATCCGAAGTTTCGAATAAAAAAACATTATTTCTTTTGGAATAAAAATATTAAAGCGTATATTTGCACCGCCAAACCGTAAAAGTGTTGGTTCAGTAGCTCAGCTGGATAGAGCAACGGCCTTCTAAGCCGTAGGTCGTGGGTTCGAATCCCGCCTGAATCACAAAAGCAGCAATTTGAAATTGCTGCTTTTTTCATTTCATTGTTGGCCATTTACCTTCGGCTCAACCGTATCTGACTTTCAAGAGCCTGTCTGATGACCCAAAAGCCAGATAGCCTCCTTTTTCTGTTGCCCTCCCCCAAATCTCTCATCACCGTAAATATGCGGTGATGAGAGAAAAATAAAACCACACACTGTTTTTCCTGTTTCTCAACGGACCTCTTTATAACGCACATCTTTAATTTTAGCGAACCCGGAATACTCCCAGCCCGGTTTCAGGGTCAACTTCATACCCGATCCGCTCACATCATAGAAACGCAGCATTCCTCCATTATTATCCGTAACGGCATTTTTGTAAGAACAGACGATCAGTTGATTTTCACGGTCTCGGTATATATTTTTGATTTCATCGTCATATTTCGAACACAAGTCATCGATGCCCCACGGATAATCATAGCGGTTGAACTTCAAACAGGTAATCTCTTCGCCTTCTAAAGTAATCACCGGTTCGGAAACCCCTGATCCCACATTGTAAGCATAGACTTTATTTCCATAAGCGTAATAAATCACATAATACTGGGAACTGGCGGCAAAACAAGTGGCATTGGCAAAATTTTCCGCCATAACATCCAAATGGCAGGCCCCTTGTTTAAATTCCCCGCTTCCCAAATTCACCTCATAAATATGCCGCTTGCCATCTTCCTGCATAATGCAATACACCATTCCTTCGGAAAAAGAGGTGTTAAGCATACACACCAAATCCATATTTCCCGTATTGTAACTAAAATTTTTATTCTCCGGATCTTCCAACGGATGCAACACCTGCTTTTTTCCAGCGACATCGCTACCTGTAGCGCCTTCACCACTCCAGTAAACAAAACGATGATTATCCGTATCAAACAACAAGGCGATACCAAAGTCGGATGACAACGGTCTTTTCAGCGTAGTCCCGACATAAGGCGCCACCTTGTATTCAGGCGTTCCTCCCCGGACGGAAGTATTAATCGGATACTCGAATCCCGTTTCTACTTCCACCGTATTCCAGGCATAGACATTTCCTTCCCGGGATACGCAGATAACAGCATCGTGCTCTGGTTTATAGAGTCCTTTATAAGGCACTGACACAAAATTTACAATATGATCGTCAGTAGCGGCCAGAAACATTGCCGATTTCAATTCATGATAACTCTCTACATCAAGAAATTCTCCGCCACCTTTAGAATCTGTTGTCTCCAGCCAGTAAGCCGCATCTTCGGACATTGCAATAATCCGGTTACCGGTAGCACTTCCAGTGGCATAGAATCCTATATTCGCAGCGTGATACTGTTCCGGTACTCCATCCTTTCGCCGGATTACATCATAAGCCGGAACAATCCGGTCCACAGAAATCTGCGCCAGCATATCTAAACGCATCCGTTCTTCCGATCCTTCATCGCAAAGCAACATCCATCCCTCCGAGGTAATGGTCGTTGCATTGACATAAAACAATTTCAGGGTCTTTACTTCCGTCCGTTTATCGGTTACCGAGAACAAAAATGCATGCCTGCCGGACTCCAATGCAGCTAACATATGAAGGTCTTTCGTATTGGCAACTTCTTCCCATTCACCTTCCGAATTTTTCCTTTGGTAAGCAAATTCGAAGTTCGTATTCCGCTCATCAATAATTCCTTCCAAATTGGAAGTAACCACCGGTTTTAAATCGATATATTCCGCATTGGCCAATACCGACAGCATTGATGAAATGCTATCTATCGTAATGACCGCTTTATCTTCATACGTATAATTTCCTTTGTCTTCCGCACAGGCTATTGCCAACAGGCAAAACCACAACATGCTCAGACGCGAAATTTTCAATATATTCATTTTTTCTATATTTTAAGGTTTTAACACGACATTCGAGTAATCCACACGATAAGCATCCGGCAATTGCATATAAGAGCCGTCTTCATCGTATACCGGATCACCTTCATCTGCTCTCCGTTGCAATTCCGACTGCAATTCCCGGGCGTAAAAAGGCATCCGTCCTTTGCTGACTTTGCCGGTGGCCCAAGTCCAATCCGTTGTCGTAAAGCCAAAGAAGCCATTGATATAGGCATATCGGACCGGATTCCACTTTCCGAAATACTGATCGGCAGCAACATCCCCCCACCGACTCGGCTGCGTATAAATTTCACTGATCAGAAATGTATAGCGGGTTCCGTCTATCGTATCTGCCGTCGTATTACTCCACACATTGCTGGATTTATAAGCATTGAGTACCTCAAAATATTGGTTGGCCTCTAATTTCAAGACCAATGTATCCACCTGTTTTTTGATGGAAGCATTCCGCATGAAACGGACTCCAACAGTTCCCTCGTTGCTTCCGGCCTTGATTTTCAGCGTATCGAAATCCATCATATATCCTCCATCGGGATTCGTTACAGCATCATAAGAAGTCATCGTCGTTTGCTCTTCGTCGACAACGACTTTCAGGGCCCGGTCGTAATCTTTTACCTCGCCCAGCAACTTCACTTTGGCATTGAATACTACTGAGGTATAAGCTGCCGCATAATCGACAAACGAAAAATTAGTCCTCGTGGTATATCCTTCGGCGCCGTTACTTCCTGAAAAATTCTGTACCTGAAAATATACCATACTGTCACCACGGTTGTACAAACCGACGTTTTCTTTTTGGCAGGCGATACTTATTCCTGCCATGGCGGCAACCCATATCCATTTGTTTATTCTATTCATATGTCTGTATTTAACGGTTATCCAATTCACTTTTCGGCAACGGAAGTACAAAGCGTTCTTCCTTTTCTTCATCAGTTGCTTTATCTTTATAATCGTATGTCGGAGGTATTCCAAACATTGGTATGCCGGGATTAGTCATCACCTTTACTTCTTTTCGTCCGTTGTAATCATTATCGAATCCCATATTCCGACGCTTGAAATAGAAGAACTTCTGACCTTCTCCGACAAATTCACGGATATACTCCAAGGTCAGCCAATCCTGTAAAAAGCTCTCTCCGTTTCCTGTTCCCCAGTTATTGGTACCCCGGTCAACGAACATCCGGTTCAAATAGGTCCATGCAGTCGGCAGATCGTACACCTCGGAACCGGTCGTACCGAGACATTCCGCTGCAATATAATACGCTTCGCTAAGCTTGATCAGCGAACAAAAGGTTCCGTAAAATTTCTGAGCCTGCAATAACTGGTTTTCATCTTTATTATTGGTCACCTCATCCCGTTTTTGATCCGCAATTTCTTTGAATTTTACCATTTGGTAGCTCGCATTTCCTTCCAAAGTGGTTCCGCTGGCCCATTGCGACTGGAAACGCCAGTCTCCGACCCAATATCCCCCGTATTTGTAAAACAAAATACCATCTACATATCCGGTACGGGGTATCAGCAAAGCTTTTCCGGTATTACCTCCTCCAAAAGAATAGTCATAAATCAATCCTCTGTTTTTATTGTAATACCCGAATAAACACTCGGTCGAAAACATCCGGTCGGGGTCGGAACTGTTCCCTAACAACTTACCCGACTCAACCACCGGGAAGAACTTCCTGACCTGAGGATCATCGGTCAGTTTGCGTGCTTCGGTCAAGGCATTGCCGTAATCTCCCCCCCACAGATAAGCCCGGGCCGTCAACAAGACCGTCGCATAGTAATTCAGACGCAATTGCCGATAGCGCATGGAGTTATCCTGACTCACCTCATCGTATTCTGCACGGGGTCCCTCGGTAAGTACCGGATCAGAGGCCAGCAGTAAAGCTTCGGCTTCTGTAAGATCGCGGATAATATAGTCCTTCAGTACCGTACCGGCCGGCATAATGGACAGGATTTGCGGATCGGTGCTTTCATTGTAAGGGATACCGCGTCCATCCGGATTTTTCGCCATAATCGGCCCGAACAAACGCAACATATCCAAATGCAGCATTGCACGGACAGCCAGCATCTCGCCCTTGAGCATTTTATATTCCCGCTCCGGTAATACCTTGTCCTTTACAGCATCATCCTCGATGTTCTTCAATACCACATTGGTATTCATAATCGTCGAATAGGCTTCGTTCCATATACTGCTCAGTACGCCTGTAACCGACTCGTTCGAATAATCCCACTCGGTCAGGGCCCGCAAGTATTTATAATAATCACTTTCATCCGACTGCTCCACAGCGTAATATTGCCCCAGAATATCGATCATGTCATAACTCAGATATTTCCCGTAAAGCGAGTTCCCGGACATTCGGTTATAAACCCCGTTAACAGCAGCATAAAATCCATCTTTGGAAGAAAATTGCTGTTCCTCACTCTGTTTATCACTCGGTTTATAATCCAGCCAGTCGGTGCAGCTGTACCATAAAATACAGCTTAACAGAAGCGGAAAAACGATTCTATATTTTTTCATGATATCGGATTTATAAAGTTAATGAAATGGCAAAAGACACACTGCGTGCGAAAGGATAGGAAGTACCCCGTTCCATCTTGATGGTCGACAGGCGGAATATATCGTTCATATAGGCATTCAAACGTAACGAGCCAAGCCCCCATTTATGAACCAACTCAGGAGAAAATTCATATCCTATCCTCAAAGCCTCCAGACTCAATGAATTGTCTTTCTGTACAAAACGGGAAGACATCGGAGTGGATGTCGAATTGGCGATATTCTTGAACTGAGCCTTATCGCCCGGCTTTTGCCAACGGTCATAAAGAGCACGCTTATCCTGATTATATATCAGCGAATTCGTACTGATGTTTTCTACTTTATTAAATAAAACGGAATTAAACGAATGACCGCCCACCCGATAGCGGAAATCCAGGTTACAAGAAAAACCTTTCCAGGAAAAATTGGTACCCAGTACCCCTTCCACCTTCGGACGACTGTTGGCCACCACCACTTCATCGTCATATGAAAAATCATAAGTCAATTCCCCGTTTTTCTTAATAAACAGTTCCCGTCCGGTGGAGGGATCGATTCCTGCCGAACGTACAGCCCAGATATCATCGGGGTCTGCGCCGTCATAGTACCGTTTTGTCGACCTGTTATCACCTTCACGTTCCTGCGAATTATACATTTCCAGACGATTGCCGATACCGGACAGCTCATTGGAACCATGCCGCAGATTACCCCGAACCGACCACCAGATCCGCTCGCTCATCCGGCGAATAATGTAATACGTAGCCGATGCCGTAAAACCTTTGGAGGTTTGTTTGCCGAAATTTTTATAAGTCATATTGTCGGTCGCTCCCGAAGAAGGCGGCATAGAGATAGCGATCAGCAAAGGATCGGTTGTCTTATAATAATAGTCTCCGGTCAGGGTCAGACGGTTATTCAGAATCGTAATATCGAACCCGATATTTTTATCGAGGGTTGTCTGCCATTCCAGATCAGGATTTCCCAGCTGAGCCAGCGAAGTGGTCATTCCGAAATAATTAAAGGAATTGAAATTATAACGGAACGTAGTAATGGTTGCCGAAGAAGAAAAATTCTGATTCCCCGGATTACCGATGGAAGCTCTCAGCTTCAACATGGAAATTCCGTCAAAATGGTCGGCAATAAATTTTTCATGGTGCAAATTCCATCCCAGACCGACAGCCCACGTACCGATATAATGCTTATTAGTCCCGAATACCGACGAACCGTTGACACGATAACTGAAATCGAGCAAATAACGGTTATCATAAGCATAATTTCCAATCACATACCCGCTCACCGAACGTGTCGTACTTTCGTTATAAGCCGGGGAACCTCCGTCCGGATAACTGTTGGCAAAAGAAGGAAGTGTGAAATCTCCTACCGGAAAACCGATAGCCGAATATCCTTGCGATTTCGCCTCTAAAGCAGAAAGGTACCCCCCCAATACGATATTGAATTGGTGTACTTCTTTCAATACTTTGGCATAAGTAAGCGTAAATTCTCCTTCATACTTATTGCTCTGTGTTTCCGTATTGCCATACGAACCGCGTTCTGAGAAATCCGTTTCGGCAAAACGGGTATCCAGAGGAGAATAAAAAGCTTCCGCCTGAGTACTCTGGTGTGTAAAACCGAACCGAGCCCGTAATTTCAAGGTCGGGACAGGAGTATATTCTACAATAAACTTATCCGACCACGACAAATTGTTTCCCTTGTTATAACTGTTCTGCTTAGCATTGTAAAGCGGATTGGCAGCTTTAATATAATCCGTATATTCCAGCCACCTTTCCACTTCGCCGTTCTCATTGTATTTCGTATAATAAGGATTAGCGTCGGCATATTGGGAAAAAGCGACAATCGGATCCTTGCTGTCCGTATTGTTCATATCAAACTTATTCATAAACTGAAATTTCTTCAGCCGGTAAGTCAGGTCGATATTTCCGCTGATATTATCCCGTTTGGATTCTTTCATTACACCGGTAATCCCATTATATGCCAGTCCGATACCGAACATAAATGCACCTTCACCGCCGTCTACATAGAGGGAATGCCGGTGATTCAGGCCAACCCGCAGAGGTTCCGACAGCCAATAAGTATTTACTCCGCGGGCAATATCGGCCAATTTATCATAATAAGACTTTTTCAATTCAACATCTTTCACAACATCATTCGATGCATCATACCTGCCGACCAAATTTTCAAAACGCAATTTTTCACTGGCATCCATCAAATTATAACTGCTCAGATCAGCCCATGAAACATTGGCATTTCCGTTGTAAGCCAGATTTAACTTACCCGATTTGGGACGGATGGTTTCCACTACCACCACTCCATTTGAAGCCTTCGAACCGTAAATGGCCGTTGAAGCAGCATCTTTCAAAATAGTAATCGAAGCAACCCGGCTCATATCCAAATTATAAATAGCTTCCAGCGAAGACTCGAAACCATCCAGAATAAACAAGGGCTGATTCGGGTCCTCGCTCAATTCATCCCGGGTACTGATCAGACTTGATTTTCCCCGGATTTCAATATCCGGTAATTTATTCGGGTCGGAACCGAACTCATTATTCTCAAGTACATTAAATGAAGGATCCAGTGTTTTTAAACTGGCGATAACGTTTTGGGTACCCACCGATCTCAGCTGTTCCCCGTCGAAAGTTGCAGAAGCTCCGGTAAAACTGTCTTTTTTACGGTTAAAAATACCGGTAACGACCACTTCATCTATTTCTTTTGCATCTTCCTGCATCACCACTTTTAAAGGTTTGTCATCTTTCAGCACTATTTCCTGTGTTTTCATTCCGATAAATGAAAATACCAGCACCACATCTTTCTTTTGCGGCAAAGCGATCTTAAAAATCCCTTCGGTATCTGTTACTGTTCCCAGGGAGGTACCCTTGATTAAAATAGTTACTCCGGGAAGCGGACTACCCGAACGGTCAGTCACTTTACCTGTCACTTCCGATGTTTTACTCTGAGGCAAAGCAGCATTTACCTTCCCTTTACGCAACACGACCGTATTATGGGTAACCTCATAAGTGATACCGGTATTTTTCAACACCTCACTCAGAATTTCGTCCAAAGTTTTATTCTCTGCCACGACATCAATTCCGGTCACCTGTTCGATATCCTTAACACTATAGAAAAAAACCATTTCGCTTTTCTTTTCAAGTGCCCATAAAATAGTTTTCAGGGAGGCATCATGCATCTTGAAATTCATTCTTTCATTTTGTGCAGTGACACGGGCCGACACCTGAAACACTGTACACAACAAAAAGCACACACCTAATTTCATTGTCATCAGAATTTTTCTTCTCCACACCAACCAAGGGTGGATTGTTTGCATTTTGTTCATCGTTTGTTTGGTTTAAAAATTATTGTTTTGCACTAAATACAATTGTTTTACCTCTTGTATTTACATTTATTTTATGAGTCGAGCGAATGACATCCAATATCGGTTCGATAGAAGCACTACGATTCAATTTACCCGCAAATTCAACTTCTTTGATCCAATCCGCCTGATAACAAACCTCGAAATCATACCATCTTTCTAAAACAGTCATGATCTCTGTCAGACGTTGTCCACGAAACACAAACTGTCCGTTTTTCCACGCAATATAAAGATCGAGCTCTACTGTTTTCACGTCCAGTTTTCCTTTTTCGATATCCCACTCAGCCTGTTGTTCAGGCTTCAACGTATTCCGGACAGACTTATCCATCCCCGTAAATACAGCCACTTCTCCCCGTACCAAAGTAGCCTGTACCCATTTTTCATCGGCATAAGCCTTTAAATTAAACTCGGTACCCAATACCCTCACATCCATATTTTCAGTCTTTACTACAAAAGGCTGTTTCTCATTTTTCGCTACCTTAAAATAAGCTTCTCCCTCCAGCCAAACTTCCCGGTTCTGTCCGGAAAACTGTACCGGATACCTCATTTTCGTTTCTGAATTCAACCAAACAACCGTTCCGTCCTGCAAAGTCATTATATATTCTCCCCCTTTAGAAACTTCCAGGGTATGCCAGTCTGCTACCGGCATTTCTATTTGGCCGTTGTATTTCAAACCGCAAGAATCGTTACTGATAAGCATACCGTCACAATCGATCAATTGGGTATCTCCATTTCTTTTCTCCAACTCGACAGTTTTCCCATCGGCCAATACCAGACGGGCCTTTGAAATACCGGGATGAATTTGTTGCGTCACATCAACAGGAACATTTTCTTCCCGCTGCATAAACCATCCCAACACTCCTCCTCCCAATAACAACATGATAATTGCTGCATATTTCCAATACCGACCGGATAAGCCCTTATTGCTTTTACTCTCAGTCAAACGATTACGAACTATTCGCCAATGTTTTTCCACATCAACCGAATTCCTCTTCTCTTCCTGCCGGATAAGGTAATGAGGATCAGTAAGCCGGGAATGCAAAAGCCTGTTTTCTTCCGATTCTTTCAGCCAACATTCCAATTCTTCTTCTTCAGCAGGATTTAAACCGAAGCTGATCTGCCTGGCAATCAATTCATATATGCGCCGATATGCTGCGATATTCACCATAAAAAGGTTCGTAAAGTTTAAAAAGCTATTGCCCCCTGAGGGCACTTAGTTAATTGACAATTGTCGCATGACAATTGACCACATATTTCCAAACCGGTGGTTTCTTCTTTATTTGTTTGATAATCAATGATTCTATTCTTCGTTCTCTTTTTCATTTTTCTTTTCTTATTATTTTCTAATGGAAGCAAAGCTTCCAGACAATTGTCAATTGTCAATTATCATCTGGCAATTATTCTTTTTGCGGATTCCCGCAAAAAGAATCGAACTTTATAAACTTTCAACTAATTTAATCGAACATTTTTCAAGTCTAATAACAACTGAAAAGAAAAAAAAGACGAATGGAGGTTAAAAAAAATTCATTTTTAACATTAGAGGTAACAAATAGAAATGCTCTTTCAGAATGCCTCTTAACTTTTTATAAGCACTTTGTTTCAGGGTACGGACAGAATTGATGGATATATTCAATTGATCTGCAATCTCCTGATTCGAATACCCTTGCAGGCTTAATTGTATTATTTTACAAGATTGCTTGGGCAGCTGTTCAACTGCTTTATGGACAAGCTGATAAGTTTCTTCTTCAATAATCTGGTTCCGGAAAAAGAGTACAGAATCTTTCTCCTGTAGTCTTAAATGTTCGTCTACAATCTGATTGTGTTTAATGTGATTCAGTGCCAGATTCCGGGCCGTCGTATACAAAAACCCCTTTACCTTCTCTGGCGATACGAATTCCCCTTTAAAGCGCCATAATTGGATAAAAGCCTCCTGAGCAATATCCGCAGCCATATCCATATCATTGACATACTTATCTGCAAACATGACAAGAAAGGGGAAATTTTCTTTGAAAAATGCCCCGAATAATTTGTAATCTTTCTTATTTACAGCAGCGATCAAATCCATTCCGGAGCAAATATAGTGTAAATTCACTTAAATAGTACCTGTAAAAGAGAGTAAAAGTGATACAAAATTTGCAAATTATCACGCCCGGACATCCATCAGTTTCCCCACAACAGTCTGAACAATTCCTAAGCACCGTTTCATTCCGCCTGACAATCGGTTGGCCCATGAAAACAAGTTCGTCCGCGTCCCCGCAGCCTGTTATATACGACCGCTTCCCTCCTTTATCAGAATGGTCACTGTGTCGGCCCATACACCGGTACAGGCCGTCAGGAATACCATCAACAATAAAGCACTTTTTACGTTATCTGTTTTAATCGCGATTCTTCATTTTCCAGCATCTTTTTCAATTCCGGGGAAGAAGGACGGGGAACATCCACCGACACGATATTTCCTTTTTTGTCAAAAACCATAAACTGCGGGATTCCCGTAATCTTTGGTAATCTTGCTCCAACCGCCGGCCAATAACTGCCCCTCCTTTCAGTCCCTCCGTTTTAATGAAGTCCAGCCATTTCTGTTTATCCTTGAATACATTTGCCGTATTTCTCGGTCCACTCTCCCAGTTCCCGCAGGAGCATTTTCTCTTCAGGACGGAAGTCGCCGTCGGCCTGCGGCCCAAAATTCACAGCCATATTTTCCCCATGGATACGGCATGTACGATGTACCCGATACTCTCTACAGTTTTTTTCACATAGCTCAGCGACCAGTCTTTGTGATAGCCCCACTGATTTTCCGGTATAGTCATACACACTTCCCAGTCCCTCCGGGGAACCTGTAGATCCTTTACCGCATCGGGCAACCGTCTTTCATAGCCCGATTCATAGCCGCCCATCAGGTGACCGTTACTGTCGAAATGCCGTTTGCCATACTCGTCCGACCGCAGTCTGCTATTTACCGTCACCCCCGGGACCAGCTCTTTCAGCATCTGCTCGGCATATACCGTCCACCAGGCATTTTTCTTTATGCTGCTGTCCCATGTCCTGTCGAACCAAAAGTCCTTTACGCTTGGATAGCGGGTAGCCAGTTCTTTCAACTGATTGTCCATGAAAGCGAGAAAACGGCGGAAAGCGATGCTGTCCTCCCGACTTCCGATGTCATACCGCCAGTCGGGATGACTCCAGTCCATGACCGAAAAATAGAAATGAATATCCATTCCCTCCTCCCCGCAGGCTTGCACCAATTCGACCAGGATATCCTTCCCATAAGGCGTACGGGCTACGTTGTATGGACTATATTCGCTCGGCC
>NZ_LARL01000176.1:0-548 GCF_000980295.1 Odoribacter sp. N54.MGS-14
TGCCATCGCTCAACGGATAAAAGCTACCCTGGGGATAACAGGCTTATCACTCCCAAGAGTTCACATCGACGGAGTGGTTTGGCACCTCGATGTCGGCTCATCGCATCCTGGGGCTGTAGTAGGTCCCAAGGGTTGGGCTGTTCGCCCATTAAAGCGGTACGCGAGCTGGGTTCAGAACGTCGTGAGACAGTTCGGTCCCTATCCGGCGTGGGCGTAGGATATCTGAGAGGAGCTGTCCTTAGTACGAGAGGACCGGGATGGACGGGCCGCTGGTGCACCGGTTAGACTGCCAAGTCTATAGCCGGGTAGCCAAGCCCGGAAGGGATAAACGCTGAAGGCATCTAAGCGTGAAGCCCCCCTCAAGATGAGATATCCCATCCGAAAGGAGTAAACCCCCTTGAAGACGACGAGGTAGATAGGGCAGAGGTGGAAGTGTGGTAACACATGGAGCTGACTGCTACTAATAGGGTGAGGGCTTGACCAAAAAGCATGGTCAGAATTGATTCGGTTGGTTGTCAACATGTATGTAGTTTTGAAGGTGTGATACA
>NZ_LARL01000024.1:0-39840 GCF_000980295.1 Odoribacter sp. N54.MGS-14
AATGGACGGATGTCTTAGATGTATGGAGTACTAATCCTGAAGACAGATATAAGCTGAAAATCAATGATGCATTGCATGCCGTGCTGACACGTAACCGTGACCTTGACGGTGACAACATTGTTGATCCGGAGGAAATCCGCTGGTACCTGGCTGCCAAAGACCAGCTCGTGGACTTCTACATCGGTGAGAGTGCCCTGGACGACGCCTCTCACCTCTATCCCACTAATCCCGACGACCGCGACGGGCAAACTTACTGGCATTATACGACCAGCACTGCCTACGACGGAGGACAGGGCGGTAATAACGTGGCGTGGGGATTATATGCCGAAGAATGTGTTGCTCTGGGAGCAACCAGTGGCATGGAAAGGCCAGAGTTAGGCAACAAATTCACCTACCGCTGCGTGCGCAACCTCGGCATCGGCCTTGACGCACCGGAGAGTGAACCTGTAGCACTCATCCCCCGGGTTACTGCTGCTGAAGCTGACGGCACCTACGTAATAGACTGCTCCAACCTCAGCCCCAAGGCACGCCGCCAGAGTATCGAGACCGGCAACCTGCCTCAGCATAACGACCTCTCGCCCTACAACCGCCCGTATGCCAAATTCCGCGTGGCGACAAGGGATCAGGATTTTGAGAATGCGGGGCGGGAGAGAACGTGGAGTATTCCTGCGTTTCGTTGGCGCAACTGGCGAGACTGGTCGGAGTATCAGACTATGACAATCACGCCATCGGGATACCGCATACCCAATCTGCGCGAACTGCTGATTATGCAAACCCGCCTGCCTGACGATGCGTGGAAATCCTATCCTGGAGCTGGTCTAACAGACAATGGTGGAGGAAAAGCCATGTACCTGAGTTTTACCAGTTTCAGCCGTAGATCTACAGAAACAGGTGGGGATGGTACTTTACCGAATAAGAACGGCGGTTTCCGTTTCAATGCTGCGGAAGGCTCTGGCTCTATCGGAGCGACTGGAACAGGAGATCTCGACAACGGCTACGTCCGCGGCGTGAAGGACGAACAATAACAGAGGTGTCCACATTTATAATAAAACCTTGAAAGAGGCTGTGCCGTAATCCTGTCTTACGGTGCAGCCTTTTCCTGTTACTTCCCCCCGAATACACAGCATTTTCAGCCTACAACCGTCGGCAGCAAATTCCCCCACAGGATTACCGGATCAACGGCATTCAGTTGCCCTGTACACTTATTGTTCATTCGCTTTCCATTTCCTGGCAGCTTCCGTCAGGCGGTATTTTTGTTCAGGGTGTTTGGCTGGTCAGGATACAGACGTTCAATAGTGCCATCACCCCTTTTACACTCATATAGTCATCGCCCATAAATTCAATCAGTTGCCGTGCTTGGGTCGTATTTGGGTCATACCCGGTTCCTGTTGGTTGGCTTTTAATTTAGCTACAGTCTCTGCCTGATCAGAGCATTGAAATTTTCCCTGTATGGTTTTCTTTTCTATGAACTTTTCATTTTGGTTATTGTTTCTGTATCTTTGCTGTCATCAGAAGTTTTTCAGCAATCCGTTCACGAAAAAATATGTTGATTGTTAAAGAACAAAAATAAACAGATATGGAATATTATATAGATCCCGTTGTTTTTATCGTAGGAAAGACCGGAGGAGAGAACCGGGCGGTACGTAACCTACTCGATTTATTTGCAGAAGGAGCTACGATTCCTTTTATTGCCCGGTATCGTAAAGAGAAAACCGGTAATATGGATGAAGTACGAATCGGGGAAATCAAAACTTTATATACTCAGTTTCAGGAACTCGAAAAAAGGAAAAATGCTGTTTTAGATACGATCCGGGAACAGGAAAAATTGACTCCCGCTTTAGAAAAACAGATCCGGGAATGTCAGGATATCCGGATATTGGAAGATATCTATCTACCCTTTAAACCTAAAAAGCAAACCCGGGCATCGAAGGCCAAAGCGAAGGGGTTGGAACCGCTGGCTGCTCTTTTGATGCGACAGGAAAATGGGGATATCGTGGTCAAAGCAGCCCGTTTTGTAAAAGGTGAGATACAGGATACAGAAGAGGCTTTACAGGGAGCCAGGGATATCATAGCGGAATGGGTGAACGAGAGCGAAGCGGCACGTAACCGAGTTCGCTGTCTGGTTGAACGGGAGGCGGTTATCACGGCCAAAGTAGTAAAAGGCAAAGAGCAGGAAGGTGAAAAATATACCGATTATTTCAATTTCCAGGAAAGTCTGAAACGTTGCCCTTCTCACCGGATATTAGCTATCCGTCGTGGAGAAGCAGAAGGGATTCTCAAAGTTTCTTTAAGCATCGACGAAGAGAACGCCTTAGAGAATTTAGAGCGGATTTTTATAAAAGGAGACAATGAGAGTGCCCGGCAAGTCTGGCTGGCGATGAAAGACGGCTACAAAAGATTGTTGTTTCCGTCCATCGAAGCCGAATATATGACCTTATCCAAACAGAAAGCAGATAGCGAGGCTATCCGGGTCTTTGCAGAAAATTTACGGCAACTGTTACTCGCTTCTCCTTTAGGTAATAAACGGGTATTGGCTATCGATCCGGGATTCCGTACAGGTTGTAAAGTGGTATGCCTGGATGAAACCGGCAAACTGGTTCATAATGAAAATATTTACCCCCACCCTCCCCGCAATGAGTATAAGCAAGCGGCAGCCAAAGTGACGAATATGGTAGCGACCTACGACATTCAGGCCATCGCTATCGGGAACGGTACGGCCGGACGGGAAACAGAAAAATTTATCCAGACATTACGCTTCGACCGGAAGGTACAGGTGTTTGTCGTCAGTGAAAGTGGTGCTTCCGTTTATTCTGCCTCTAAAATTGCCCGGGAAGAATTTCCGGAATACGATGTGACGGTGCGGGGGGCCGTATCGATCGGCAGACGATTGATGGATCCTTTAGCCGAATTGGTCAAAATCGATCCTAAATCGATCGGTGTCGGACAGTATCAGCATGATGTGGATCAAGGCGGACTGAAAGAAGCGTTGGATCGGGTTGTCGAATCGTGTGTGAACAAGGTCGGAGTGAATGTGAATACCGCCAGTAAATATTTGCTGACCTATATTTCCGGTTTAGGACCGGCCTTAGCTGAAAACGTGGTGGCTTATATTCAGGAAAACGGAGCGTTGAAAAGCCGTGAAGAACTGAAAAAAGTGAAACGTATGGGAGCGAAAGCTTTTGAACAAAGTGCCGGCTTTCTGAGGATCGAAGGGGCCGGAAATCCTTTGGATAATTCTGCTGTTCATCCGGAATCGTATTATATCGTTGAAAAAATGGCCCGCGATCTGGGTGTCGGCGTTCATGAACTGATCGGAAACGAAACACTGTGCGGCCGGATAGAACCTCAACGGTATGTGGATGAAAAAACGGGCCTGCTGACCCTGAAAGATATTGTGGCAGAATTGAAAAAACCGGGGAGAGATCCCCGGACAATGGCGAAAGTATTCAGTTTTGCCGAAGGCATTTCAAAAATCGAAGATCTGCAGGTGGGTATGGTAATTCCGGGAATCGTTACCAATATTACCGGTTTCGGAGCTTTTGTCGATGTCGGAGTGAAACAGGACGGTTTGGTACATATTTCAGAAATTGCCGATCGTTATGTAACCGATCCTGCAGCAGAACTGGTACTGAATCAACAAGTGATGGTAAAGGTTGTACAAGTGGAACCCGGGCGTAAACGAATCGGCCTTTCAATACGCCAGGCGCAGAGTAAAGATTAAATTTAAAATCCATAGATTTATGAAAAAACAGTTGTTTTTTATAATCCTGTTGGGAGTAGTAGAATTATTGGCCGGATGCCGCCCCGAAGGGAAGGAACCGGAAACCGGAGTAAGCATCGGGTTGGCCCGGCAACGCAAACAAGATATAAGCAATTTGCAATACCGGCTGAAATTCCGGATTCCTGAAAATAAACAGGAAGAGGTCATCGGGAAAGTACAGATCACACTGAAGCAGGAAAAAGTACAGCCTGTCGTATTGGATTTTCGCGAAGATCCCCACAAAGTGAAACAACTGAAAGTGAATGGACGACCGGATTCGATCCGGATTTCGAATGAACATATTGTAGTAGGGACCGATTACCTGAAAAAAGGAGCGAATGAGATCGAGATCGATTTTATTGCCGGTAATCAATCCCTGAACCGGAACGATGAATTTTTATACACCTTGTTGGTACCCGAACGTGCCCGAACCTTATTTCCTTGTTTCGACCAACCGGACATGAAAGCTGTTTTTACCTTGCAGCTGGATATCCCGGAGCAATGGGTAGCCGTAGCCAATGCAGCCGTCGAGTCCGAAACCCTCCATGAAGGCCGGAAACTGATCGCTTTTCAGCCGACCCAACCCCTGAGTACCTATTTATTTTCTTTTGTAGCCGGGAAATGGCAACAACTGGCAGAAAGCCGGGACGGCAAAACGATAGTCATGTATTACCGGGAAACCGATCCTCAGAAAGTGTCCCAGCATACGATCATTTTCGATCAGGTTTTCGCTTCTCTGAAATGGCTCGAGGACTATACCGGAATCCCCTATCCGTTCGATAAATACGATCTGGTGATTGTACCGGGATTTCAGTTCGGTGGTATGGAACATCCGGGTGCGGTGTTATACAATGATAAACGCATGTTCTTAGGGCCGCATCCGACCATAGAAGAAGAACTGGGACGGATGGAACTGATCGCTCACGAAACGACACATATGTGGTTTGGAGATGCCGTGACAATGGCCTGGTTCGACGATGTGTGGACCAAAGAAGTATTCGCCAATTATTTTGCCTCCCAGATGACCCGGCCGGAGTTTCCGGGAGTCAATCACCTTCTGAACGATTTGCGTAATTTTTATATTCCGGCTTATGCGGAAGACCGTACAGCCGGCTCAACCTCGATAAAACAACCTTTGGAAAACTTAAAGGATGCCGGTTTGATTTACGGACAGATTGTCTATGATAAAGCGCCCATCGTTATGAATATGTTACTGAAACTATTGGGAGAAGAAGCTTTTCAAAAAGGTATCCGGGAATATTTGCAGACTTATTTATATGGGAATGCCACATGGGATAATCTGATTACTATTCTCAATAAGTATACCGATAAGGATCTGGTGGCCTGGAGTAATAGTTGGGTAAATGAAAAAGGGATGCCGGAAATTTCCGCTTCGTGGCATGACCGGACCTTGGTCGTGCGGCAAAAAGATCCCTGGCATAGAGGATTGAGTTGGCCACAAAATATAAGTGTAGCCCTCTATGAGGGAAAAAATGCAGATACACTCCAGTCCTCTGTGCATGAAGTGACTTTGGTATCCGATTCTGCGGTGACCGTTTTTCAGAACCGGTCTGCGGATGAGTCCTGCATTTTTCTGAATCAAAATGGTGAAGCCTATGGCTATTTCGTACTGGATCAGCGGACGATTACCTATGCTTTAGCGCATTTGAATACTTTCGCGAAAGCACCTGAAACCCGTTTGGCTTTATTGATCAATTTGAATGAAAACCGTCTGCACGGCCGTGTAGATGGTTTGGCTTTTGCCCGGATGTTGATCAGTAATTTGAAAACCGAAACCGAACCTTTGATTATTTCTACTTCGATCGCCTATTTGAATGAGATGGCCCTGCACGGACAGATTGCAGGAAGTGAAGAGCTTGAAGAAAGCCTGCTCGGATTAGCACGCAAACCGGGAGGAAAAGGTTGTCAACAGGCTGCTTTCAGGGCTTTGCTCGGAACCTTCCGGCAACCGGCGACGACACAGGAAATTTACCGGATGTGGAAAGAACAGAAATCTTTTACCGGCTTGGCTTTAGGAGAGAGCGATTATACTAAAATGGCTTATGAATTGGCTGTACGTATGCCTGAAAAATATGAGGAAATCAGGGCGACACAGGCGACCCGTATTCAGGACCCCGACCGGAAAAGAGAATTTAACTTTATTGTCCGGGCCGTAGCTCCTGAAACAGAAACGCGGGATTCCCTATTTCGGTCTTTATTGATCGCCGGGAACCGTCGGATAGAACCTTGGGTTACCCAGATCGTCGGATATCTCAACCACCCTCTCCGGCAACAGCAAGCCGTGAAGTACATCAGGCCGGCTTTACAGGAATTACAGGAAGTGCAGCGTACCGGAGATATCTTTTTCCCCAAGAACTGGATTTCAGCTACATTGCGCGGACATAATTCCCCGGAAGCGGCACAAGTAGTCCGGCAATTTCTGGAACAACATCCTGATTATCCCGTTCTGCTGAAAAATAAGATTTTACAAAGTGCCGACCATTTGTACCGATAAAATATTCAGGCATATACGGTGATTTCAATGGTGTCCTTTACTATTTGAAGGGCAATATAAAGAATATTTCCATTTCGTATAAAATCGGAGTAAGTACCAATAACCAGTTGGCTTTCCGGTGTACTTACAGAGTCTGGCATTTCATCGGCCAGAAGTTCCCTGCTTTACGTCAAACGGTCAATGATTTCGAATATCATGTGTTTATTGCAGAGGAAAGAGGAGACAAATACCGGAGGATCTCTACCGGGATTACCATCCATGATGCCTTTCGGAAACAGGAGAAATAGGATTTTATAACTGATTTGAAACTAAGCCCCTGAGTTCACGTAAAGGGATAAAACGGATAGGTTATGAATGAAAAAAAGTCATTTTATGTGATCGGTATGAGTTGTGCCGGTTGTGCTGCCAATATTCAACAGGCATTATCCGAACGTAAGGGTGTCATAGAAGCCAGAGTAAATTTCGCCGCTTCAGACGTCATAGTGGAATATAACCCTACGCTTGTTTCCGATAAAGATTTGCAAAAAACGGTACAGGAAGCAGGCTACGATCTGTTGTTGGAAAATGAGACAGAGCCTGAACAGGCCGAAATTTTACAACGAGAAGCCTATGATAAACTACACCGGAAAACGATAGGAGCGTTATTGCTATCCCTCCCTGTTTTTGTGATCGGGATGTTTTTTATGCATATGCCCTATGGCAACTGGATCATGCTGGGATTTACCTTACCGGTCCTACTGGTATTCGGAAGGGATTTTTTCATTAATGCCTGGCGACAATTGAAACATGGACATGCCAATATGGATACTTTGGTGGCGGTCAGTACAGGAGTTGCCTTTCTGTTCAGTCTGTTCAATACCCTATGGCCCACCTATTGGACGGACCGGGGACTGGAAGCTCATATTTATTATGAAGCGGCAGCAGTGATCATCGCTTTAATTTTATTAGGCCGTTTATTGGAAAGCCGTGCAAAATCGAATACTTCGACAGCTATCCGTAAACTGATCGGATTACAGCCCAAAGAGGTGATCCGGATTCTCGAAGACGGTACGGAACAGGTGATCCCGATCAAAGCAGTACAACCCGGAGACATACTATTGGTGAAACCCGGAGATAAAATTCCGGTCGACGGCAGTGTCACAGAAGGAGTTTCTTTTGTCGACGAGAGCATGATTACCGGCGAACCGGTACCTGTCGAGAAAGTGACCGGTACACATGTCTATACAGGTACGATCAATCAGAAAGGGAGTTTTAAATTCATGGCCGAAAAAGTCGGGAGCGAGACTATTTTAGCCCAGATTATCAAGATGGTACAGGAGGCCCAGGGTAGTAAAGCTCCGGTACAACAGTTGGTCGACAGAATTGCTGCTATTTTTGTACCTGCCGTAATCGGTATCGCAGCGCTTACTTTTATCGGCTGGATGATTGCCGGTGGAGAACTCGCTTTTACACATGCCTTGCTGACCTCGGTAACTGTATTGGTTATCGCCTGTCCCTGTGCATTGGGATTGGCGACCCCGACGGCAATTATGGTAGGTATCGGCAAAGGGGCTGAGAACAATATTCTGATCCGGGATGCACAGAGCCTGGAACAATTGTGTAAAGTACAAGCCGTAGTTTTAGATAAAACCGGAACGATTACCGAAGGGAAACCTGTGGTTACCGATATTTTCTGGAATCCGGGGATAGATTTACGGCACAGTATGGAAGTTTTATTGTTTATGGAAAGCCGTTCCGAACATCCTCTGGCCGATGCTGTGGTACTCCATCTGACGGAAGAAGGGATAAAGACGAATCTGAAGGGAGAATTCAATAGTCTGACGGGACAGGGCATACAAGGTATGATCAATGGGGAATCCTATTTTGTAGGGAATCGCCGTTTGCTGGAAATGAACGGAATCTCCCGGGAAAGTGAACAGGCAGAACAAGCCGATGCTTGTAGTCTGGAAGGGAAAACCGTCGTTTATTTTGCCGATAGCAAACAAGTGTTGGCTTTAATTGTCATCGCCGACCGGATGAAGCCAGGGTCTGTAAAAGCTATCGAACGTTTGCAGGCAGAAGGTATTGAAGTATATATGCTCACCGGAGATAATCGGATCACAGCCCGGGCCGTAGCCGATAGTATCGGCCTGAAACATTTCAAGGCAGAAGTCATGCCATCGGATAAAGCCGATTTCGTGAAGGAACTACAACAACAGGGCAAGATTGTAGCGATGGCAGGTGACGGTATCAACGATTCGCAGGCTTTGGCCCAAGCCGATGTCAGCATCGCAATGGGAAAAGGTTCGGATATTGCAATCGATGTGGCGAAGATCACTTTGATTACCTCTGATCTGAATGCTATCCCGAAAGCCTGGGCCCTCTCGAAGCAAACGGTCGCTGCTATCCGGCAAAATCTGTTTTGGGCATTTATTTATAACCTGATCGGTATTCCCCTGGCAGCAGGCATTCTCTATCCCTGTTGCGGTTTTTTACTCAATCCGATGATAGCTGCCGCTGCGATGGCTTTCAGTTCGGTTTCCGTCGTTACGAACAGCTTACGCATCAAAGCAAAAAAAATCTGATTTCAATTTTTAAATCTCAATTTTCAATTATTGGGTAACCATTCTGAAGTTTAAGCGTTCGTATGAGTGTAGTTAAATTTATCGTCCCGATAAATTTAAGTTTATAAAGTTTTTTAAGAATAGGACATGAAAACATTTAAGTTTAAAACGAATTTGAAATGCAATAATTGTGTTGCCAAGGTTAAATCACAATTGGATATAACAGATGAAATCCAAAGTTGGTCGATCGATCTGAAAAGCCCTGACCGGATTTTGACAATAAAGGCCAAAGATGAGAAAGCTGTTGCATCGGTAGAACGGATACTTGCTGAAGCGGGCTATCTTGCAGAGGTTTACCCGGTTGAATCATATATAACTAAAAACGACAAAACTATGAAGGACGTGAAAAAAGAATCCGATAAACAATCCAAGCCAACTACAATTAAAGGCTGTGGCTGTGGTAATACCGAAAAACCAGGAAAAAGCCAAAAGATGGCTAATGATGAGACTACCGAGGACGATATTCAGGGAGCTTCAAATTACGAACGGGCAGAAAGTGACCAATCGAAAGGGATTTTTGCCCAACAGACAAAGGCTTATAATAAAACTATGGATGAGCTTATCGAGAATGACGATCAGAACGCCAAAGACAACCTCTCCGATTATATGGATGAGCTGAAGGAAGAATCGGAGACTTTAGACGATCATCCGAAACCTTATGGGACAACGGAAAATTCACCGGATTTTCCGGCAGAAGGAAAATTTACTCCTCCCTATTAGATAATAATACCTGAAGAGACGGTTAGTTATTAAGATAAAACGGGAACAACGGAGCAAACGGAGAATATGCTGTTTTACTCTGTTGTTCCCGTTTAGAAGAAATTTATTTCTTTTTAAAGAGATTCTGTATTCCCTGTAACAGATTACCTTTCAATTCTTTCTCTGCTGCTTTGGTGACCGCTTTGATCGCTTTGGAAAGGTCGGGTTTGATAACCGGCTTCGACAGCGTTCCCTCGACCTTTGCATCGATATCCAGATTTTTAATATTGTCCGAACCCGGAATAGATTTCAGGAGGTTGTCGATGTCCTTGCCGAAAAATTTACGGTCGATGTTCATCGATAAGGTATAATCGAGCTGCCCGTCGACGGTTTGATTTCCATAAATGGTCACCGGATTACCTGCAAAACTGGTCTTAAACGGTTCGACGATAATATTCCCGTTTTCGAGTTTGAAATCGATTTTCAGCTTACTGATACTCAACCGGCTAAGTTCGTCGTTCTTCATCACACTAGCCAACTGGTTCATCGCCGGATTGTCGTTGATCAGAATACCTTTTGATTCGAGATATCCCCCACCGTTTGCTGTCGTCATTACCGGACTCATTTCTTTATCCAGGGTAGAACTGAAGTTCATGGCAGCCGAAACTTGTCCGCTACAGTTCATCGCTACCGGAATACTCTTCCGCAGGAAAGTGAAAGCCTCGTAGGCGGCATGGATATCGAAGTCGGATATATTCAGCTTGAAATCTACTGTCGGAATCTTCGGATTGGCTGTATTATATTGTCCGTTCATCACCATTTTACCTTCCAACATATCCATACTGAGATTTTTCAGTGTGGCGACCGCATTATCCAAAGAAATTTGCCCTTTTACATTACGGATAGTCAGATTATCGAAAAGGATAGTACTGATATTACTGGTAAATTGTACGTCGATGTTTTTGGGAATCTCCAAAGCTCCTTCTGCTGCGGTCGGTTTGTCCGTCAAGGCGATAGAGTCGGCCGAAGCCCGGGCCGTAGTATCGCTCTTTGTTTGGCGGGCCGCTTTGGCTTGGGCGATGATGAATTCATTCAAATTTATTCGGTTCGAATGCAGAGAGAAGTTACCTTTCAGCGTTTCATTTTTGAAAACATAAGGAAGATAGTTCGAAATATTTCCTTGTAAAGTGAAATCCGAGGAAAAAACTTTTGCCTGTAACTGTTTCAGATTCAACTGAGCCGGAGTAATCGTAACAGATCCCTGCGGGATAGAAATACCTTCCGGAAATTCAGCATTGATCAAAAGAAGATCTTTTAAAATAATATTTCCTTTGGCAATAAATTTCTCATATTGTTCTTTCTCGATATATTGATATTTCCCGTTGAATGTCATATCGGTCGTGACGATTCCCTGCAGGGTAATATCTTTCAGTGGAAGGGCTTTCTTCAGATTGGAGAAATTAATAACCCCGACTGCACCTCCGGCAAGCACCGGATCGTTAGGATTACTGATATTCAAATACATACTGAATGGATTACCCGCTATATCGAACGATAATTTTTTCAGGTTCAGTTGTGTTGAATCGACAGGTCCTCCGGGATTGCTCACGTTCAGATCGATATTGATTTGACGGATAGCTTCCGGTAATTCGGGATATTTTACAGAAGCATTATTGACAAGTAAATTTGCCTGCAGAGCCGGGAGATGATCGGCATAATATTCTCCTTTAGCCGTAACATTCAGCTTAAAATCACCACTGGTTTCCAATCCTTCGATATAATGTTGCAACGTTTTGGGCACCATAGCCAACAAACTGGCAAATTTGGTATCCGGAGCATTCAATTGCAAATCCAGTTTATATTTGTCCTCTCCGACCCCGATATTTCCGGTTAAATCGAGTTTGAGATCATTCAGGGCCAGGTCATTTTTCTGAATATCGAAAGTCATCTCTTTGAGATTGGCTCCGATAACGGCCTGCCATTTCAGATCGGTCTTATTGATCCAGACACTGTTTTGGTGCCGATATGAAATATTTTGCAGAGCAAGGAAAATATCGATCAGCGTATTGGTTTCCGAAAAATTCCCATTGAGTTTTAAATCGATATCTGCAATGCTGGCATAAGTCGAATGCTGAAAATCATTGTAAGTGATGAATAAATTTTCAATGGCGATATCATTTAAACGAAGGCCTCTCTCCGCCTTGCCTTTCGGTTCGTCGGGCGGAGTTTCCGTAGTGGCGGAAGTTTGCGAACCGGAAGACAATAGGATATCCCAGTTGGCTTTCCCTTCGCTATTTACTGTCGGAGCGATACGGCAATTTTTAAGCAAAAGTTGGTTTACAATGAGTTCATCTCCTGCTATCAGTGACTTCAAATTCACCGAAGCCTCGAACAACGGAATGTAAACGACGGTATCTCCTGCAAATTCATCCTGCCCGGTAATCATCACCTCTTTCAAGGCAACATTCAGATTAGGAAAACTTTTGAACATGCTCAGGTTCATATCGCCGATTTTCAATTTCGCATTGATGTATTTGGCGGATTGCTTTTCAATAATTTGGAGTATATCTCCTTTAAAAAAAGTAGGGATGACCATTAAAGCTGTAATTACAACAAGAATGAGTACACCCAGTGTAATGAATACTTTTTTCATCGTCAGTATTTTTTAGTTGTTTTAAACGGCCGGTGTCCACCGGATTGTTCACAAAGTTATTCTATTTTGTGAACTTATTGGAAATAAGGCTTTATTTTTTTGAGTTTATAAGCCGGAAGTACTTTCTTTTCTTCGAGCAGTTGGAAAGAAAGAGAGTCGTATTTGCGCTTGGCATTGAAGATCATCTGTACATCCTCATATTCGAGATAGGGATGCCGGAGTATAGCTTTAAAACTCATGGTGTCCAACCTGTATTTCACGATCTTTGAAGGATCAACGGTAAATACCCCAGCGCACGAATCGACATTGAAGTGATTCATCTTTAACTCTTTCAACTGCCGGACGGCATAAAAACCTCCCAATCTCTGTCGGTATTTGATGATTTTACTTGCATAGTAAGGACCGATTCCCCGGATTCTGACCAACGCACTGCTGTCCGCCGTATTCAATTCCAAGGGAGGAGAAATTTCCCGATGTGATACCGGACGAAGAGAATCCTTTTCTATATTGATTACTTCCGGCAACAAAAAGAATGCAGGTTTCCCCGACCGGACAAACCGCGGAATAACAATAAGGCCTGTGATCAATAACAGCATGACCAGTACCCCTTCCCGTTCTGTACTATTGAATATCATGACACACCCGATTTTAAATGGCCTATAAAAGTTACAACATTTTTCCGGGATAAGAAACAAAAATCCTACCTATTTTGCATTTTTTTTAATATGCTATATAACTTATAACGAATAGATTAAACGAAAGCATATAAAAATATTCAGAAAAAACAGCAACCATTTTTTGCAACTAACGAAAAACTCCCTATATTTGCACCCGCAATTGAGACACATTGTGACCCGATTCAGTAGCTCAGCCGGTAGAGCACAACACTTTTAATGTTGGGGTCCTGGGTTCGAATCCCAGCTGGATCACAAAAACAAGCGAAAAAACAAAGCAAACTCCTGAAATTCAAAGAATTTCGGGAGTTTCTATTTTCAGGCAAAACCTCAAAAACAGCGGATTCCGGGGATCAATCGGAAAATACACACTTTTCGGGACACGGAAGATCCGTCCCAAAATTCTGAAATAAAAGAAACCTTCCAACTTGATGCTGGAAGGTTCCTTTTGTTCGAGCCTCTTGTCGGATTCGAACCAACGACCCCGAGATTACAAATCACGTGCTCTGGCCAGCTGAGCTAAAGAGGCATCATTTCGTTAAAACGGGTAAGCTGACTATGTCGCACCGCTACAACCACATACCCTTGCTGCCTTCCGACCCTGGGGGGGTTCTGCAGGAGCTGGTCGCATAGGACTTACCCGGGCACAAAAGTACAAAAAAACATATTGCTGACAAATATTTGGAATACTTTTTATCAAAAAATATTTCCAATAATCATTAAACAGTTGTATACCAACAAATAAGAGGTAGGTTTATTATTTTCTATCTATTCCGATTTCGGGTTTTATACCGTCAGACCGGTTCGCCTGGACCGGTCCGGTAAGGCTTTCCTTCACTGACCGGCGGAACTCCTCACTACGTTCGTCAGACACCACCGGTCGGACGTTCGGAAAACCTAACCGGACACTCGTTCCTGCTCCAATGGTCTTCCGGCATAAAACCCTTCATCTCACGGCAGAGCTAACCGGCAAAGAAAATACAACCGGAAATTTGCAGTAGCAGGAAGCCGGACCGTCCGGATTATTTCCAGTGCGAATAAGCTTTCTTAAATCAAGACCAATCTGCAATTCAGTGATAACGTTAGTCGGAGGTGATCGGGATTGGCGACCATTGGAGCTCTGGCGAGTGTCGTCTTACTTTTTCTGAACGCCCGACCGGTGGTGTCTGACGAACGTAGTGAGGAGTTCCGCCGGTCAGTGATAGAAAAAGCCAGACGACCGACAGAAGCGACCGGGTCGCCAATTCCGATCACCGAAGACGAATAAATAACGACAGAATAATTCTAGAATTAATCTTGTTCTCATTCGTCTTCAGGGCTTGTGTTCGGGGATCCGGTCGCTTCTGTCGGTCAGTGAGGGAAAGACTTAACAGACCGTTCCAGACGAACCGGTCTGACGACACAGAACCCGAAATCGGAATAGAAAGAAAAAATTATACCTACACCCTTACCTCCTTTAAAAGTTAAATAAGCTCTTCTTCGCAACTTCTCGAACACATTCAAGGTATAAATAACAGGTTTAATTTATAAAAAGCGTCCCAAAATTAACATTCAATGCTATGCGGGACAATACTCATGCTCCTATGGAAATGAAACATATCACTCCTGATGTTTTAATGCGTTTAAGTATTGCATTTACATCCGGTAGTAAATTTTCTCAAAGTTTGGAAAAGGCTTTGGAATTGATCGGCAAAATCAGCAATCATGATCGTATATACATCATCGAGGTTCATCACAATATGACTTATACGATCACTTATAACTGGCATGAAAAGTCGTTAAAAGCCATTCCCGAAGAATTCAGGCACAACAGCCTGATATACGACCGGGAACTTGTACAACAACTTTGTACACAAAATCAGGTAATTATTCAGGAATCGGATGTGTCGGGTAATCCGGAATTAGCAGAGTTACTAAAAGCTACCGATTGCCGCCAAATGTTACTATTACCTTTATTCGAATCGGGATCACAATTTGCTTTTATCGCTTTCACCCAATGTTCGACGACTCACACCTGGACACCGGAAGAAATCAAATGCCTGCAAGATCTGTCCTCGGTTATCGCTTTACAATTGGATAATTATCAACTTATAAAACGCTTAACTGTCCACCTCAAACAAGAGAGAGCTGCCCGGTTAGAGCTGGAAATCAAACAGAATCATTTACGTCATTGGTTACAAGAGATAAAACCGGTCTGGGATCAACTTAAAAACAAAATAGAGCATCCGGAACTCCCCGAAGTGACCAGTCTGGAGCAACATTTTACAAATTTAGATAAAATTTGTTCTATTCCTTCTGTAAAATAATCCTACATGCCAATTAACAACTGTCAATATACTCTTTTAGTGATTACTTCATCCTTTAGTGATCCGGAAAAAATCCTAAAGACTCTCCGGGAAGCTGATTTTATGCTTCTTGAAGCCAGTAATCAACAGGAAGCCATTCAACGAATCCGTACCACCTCTCCGGATCTGATCCTATTGGATATCGACAAATCGGTCCGGCAAGAGAATACGATCTTACAGGATTTCAAAACCAATAAAATCACAGGCGCCATCCCGGTTTTATTCATCACTTCCATGACTAGTGAGAATCACATTCCGGAATGCCTGAATTATGACAATATCGATTTTATCACCAAACCTTTCCGTCCCCAAGAACTGGTCATCCGGGTTCAGCACCAGTTATCCCTGCTCCGGGCCGAACGGGTCATCCGCCGGCAAAACGAGAAATTGAAAAAAAGTCTGGAAGCCCGGGATAAACTGTATTCCATCATCGCTCATGACCTGAGAGCCCCTATCGGCACCATTAAAATGATCAATTCCTCCATCGAGGCACAAAAGGCTAAAATCAAAGATCCTCAAATTTCAAAGTTATTCGAGATGATCAATGAAACGACAGAGGAAGCTTTTAATCTGCTGGAAAATCTCTTGCGCTGGACCCGGAACCAAAATGGTAAAACGAAAATTTATGCTACTCTTTTCAACCTCACACCTGTAGCCAGACAAGTCGTCTCACTATTCAGTGCAATAGCCAATGCAAAAGAAATCGAGCTGATCAACCGTATTGAAGGGAAGTTCGATATTTTCGCCGACGAAGACATGATAAAAACCGTATTACGCAATCTGATTTCCAATGCCATCAAGTTTACCTATACAGGTGGACAAGTCGAACTATCCCTTGCAGACTCGGGTGATTACTGGACAATATATGTCAAAGACAACGGGAAAGGCATACCCAAAGATCTTCAGGCCCATTTATTGAAATCCGATGAATACATCACCACCTACGGTACTCACAATGAAAAAGGAAGTGGATTAGGCCTGATTTTATGCCGTGATTTTATCCGCATGAACAAGGGGAAACTCCATTTCTATTCCCAAGAAGGAATAGGAACCACTTTCTATTTCACTATTCCCAAAGCCTCTTCTTCTGCAGAAGCCGTAAGCCGTTGATACATCTTCAATGCCCCCCATGCATCGGTAGCGGCATAGCGAATCTGGGCTTCAGTCAATGCCGGAGCTTCCCAGTTGGAAGTACGCTGACGTTTAGAAATCTTCACCCCGAAAATAATAGCCATCAATTTTGAAAAAGATTTGTCTTCAATACCAAAGCGTCCGGCATATTCCTGTAGATCTACAAAAGAGGCAGGTGTAAAATCGGTCAACTTACGTAAATTCCGGTTATCGTCGCGGATACCGACACCGATCTTTATAATCCGGGGACTAGCCAGCAGCCGAACCAAAGCCGGTTGAAAACCACATTTATTCAACCGGAACAGAAAGACCTGGTCCGGGACCGCCAGTTGTAATAAGCTCACTTTATAAATTTCTCCTTTCCGAAAAGCGGGACGAGTCTCCGTATCGAACCCCAGGCAAGCATGTCTACTTAAAAAATCAGCCGCCTCCCCGACCTGCCTTGCCTCTTCTATTACCTTCACTTCGCCCGAAAACACGTAAGGAGGTAACAGATCTATTTCTTTCCGATCTATGGTCTTTTTTAAATCAGTCAACATTTTCTCAAACTTAATCGTCCTCATCTTTTATTTGATAGACAGCATGATGTACCGCCCTCAACACTCCGGCACAAGCTTTTCCCCAATACAATTCAAAACTATTATTCAATTGCCATAAAGCCTCTCCGATCACTTCCGGTATCCCACAGCGGAAAGAAGAAATAAAATTCTTCAGGTCCTGGTATATATCACAAGTTTTCTCTGCTATCGAATGTACGACAGGAACTTCACTAAACTGCATATTATCATCGAAAACTTCCAGGTATTCATCGTATTCTCCCAACAGTTGATGAAGCTGTCCATATAAATAATTATAATCGTCTTCGGTGACGATATCTTCGATCAATCCACTATCTCCGCTATCACTCTCCGGCAGCAAGGAGCCCTTCAAATAGATCAAAGGAATAAACTTCTGCAAACGCTGGATAAAATCCCTGCGCTGCATCTGAGGTGCCGTCTCCACAAAATCACAAAATTCCTTGGCTACTGCAACAAACTCGATGACTTCTTTGCTATATCCAACATGTTGAAAATCTTCCATAAACTACTTTCTTTTATTTTACAAAGGTAGCATTTTACCTCCTACCTCGGTATACTTACGGGAAATAAAAATGACATTCCAGGTCCCTCCCAGAATGTCATTCTTTGCGGAAAGACGGGGATTCGAACCCCGGAATCCCTTTAGAGGATTACACGCTTTCCAGGCGTGCCAGTTCAGCCACTCCTGCATCTTTCCTTACTTTGGCGGGGCAAAGATAGGATAAAAAGTAAAAAGTAAAAAGTAAAAGATAAAATAAATTTTAGAAAGGGTAGCCGATCGCAAGATTCAGTACCAGACCTTTCCAGAAACTGCCGTCGATATTATAATATCCGGACTTGCCTGTACTATAAGGAGCATGTATAGGTATTCCCAAATCGGCACGGACCACGATATAGGAAAAATCGTAACGTAGTCCGAATCCGGTCCCCAAAGCAATTTCTTTCAATAATCCTTTGATTCTGAATTCTCCTCCGGGACGCTGGGTTTCATTGTTCAACAACCAGACATTCCCGGCATCCATAAACAAAGCCCCTTTAAACCGTTCGTATATTTTGAAACGATACTCGACATTCCCTTCCAGTTTGATATCTCCGGTCTGATCGAGATAAGAATAGGTCGATTCCCTGGGATGGTAACTTCCGGGCCCGATCGAACGGATATGAAAAGCCCGGATACTATTCGAGCCACCGATATAAAATTGCTCACTGTAAGGCATTACTTTCGAATTACCGTAAGCATAACCGATCCCTCCCATAATCCGCATGGCCAATTGATTATTATTATCCACAGTCTTATAACCGATTAATTCAGAAGTAAGCTTCAAAAATTGAGAATAACGATTATTGAGAATTTGTTTGCCCTCCCCCTGATGATTCCCGCAGATATACTGCAGGCCCGCTATAATATTACCGGCCTGAGTGACCGAAGTCTGCCAGAACAACCGGTTGGGATTACGATAAGTCGCAGCCCGGTCGTACGTATAGGTATAAGACATCGACGGAATAAACTGATTCTTAAAACTCTGCGCCACTGCGGGATTTTTATTTACAACAGAATCGAAGGCATGAGAAGTACGCAACAGATAGGTATAATTGAGTTTAAAAGGTACGACGGAATGATAATTCCGGGTAGAAGAATTAAAATCATAGGTCGCACTTCCCCAAAACGAGATCATCCTAAAAAAATTATGTCGGTTGAGCAAATCCGTACCGATCTGAAAATGGGTCTGTTCTCTCCTATCCCGTTTCGTTTTCATCAGTTTGGGAACCAATAACCGGGGCACGGACAAATTAAAATTCAACCCCAGCTCATAAGAATTGATCAAGCCCGAATTGCCTGTCGATTTTTTATTTCCTCCGATTTGCCATTCGTAGGATCCTGTCAACCGGACACTGAAATTCTCTGCCCGGCGGAACATATTCCGGTTAGTAATCCCTAATGTCAATCCCGGACCGAGCAGATTATTCGACTTGGAAGACATATCCACCTCCACTTCCGTTTCAATGGGCAGGGCAAAATCGCCGTTGATTTGCATATCCAGCAAGCGATCCTGAACCGTATCGGGCACGGTAATCGTCATATTGGCGAACTTAAATACACCCAACTGTACAAATCCGGCTTGTGTACGACTCTGTCGCATAGCCGAATAAGTTTGTCCGGGTCGCGTCTTCACCGCCCGGGTGATCACATTCGGTTTCAGCCGTAACGGAGGCTCATAAATGATTTTCACCTGATCCGCCTGTATCGTGTCTTGCCCGCCGGTCGTTTCATTTCCCGACAGCATCACTTTCACCTCACCGATTTTATAAGGATGAAAAGCATTTTGCGGAATTCCCTGCTTCAATCCGATTCGTACGTCGGCCATTTTTCCACCTTGAGTGGTATCGACTAAAAATTCGATATAATCGGGTTGGAAGAAATAATAACCGTGATTTCTCAACCGATCGGACATGCGTTGCCGCTCCTGATTGAGGACATTCACATCGTATTGCCTTCCCGGTTTCAGTTCGGAGAACCGCATATACGAGCGCACGATACTATCCATCGGAGGATTCCATCCCCACAACTGTACACTACCGTAATGAAAAGGCTGAGGCAAATCGACCCAATAGCTGATGCGGGCTTTTTTAGGATTCCGTTTATGCGGAATAATCTCGTAGCGGGAAGTCGTCCCATAAAAACCGAAGTCTTTCATGGCATTATCCACCATTTTCAACCGTAATTCGGGCTGTACATCTGAAATCAACACCGGTTTCTTAGCCAATTTACGATATAACCACCATTTAAAACCTTTCTCTTTTTTTATATTCCAATTATATACCCACAGCCCGATCGGGAAAGGCGAACGGACATAAGGAGAATACAGCGGATTATTGGGTTTCACAGACAGCGGACCGGAAGCGGCTGAATTTTGTGTACTGTTGAGTTTCACTTTCTGAGGGGCCTCGATCTTCATTTTTTTTACTCCGACATACAATACTTCATCTTCTGTCAGTTTTTTAGTCGTTGAACAAGAAAAAAGAAGGAAAAGGAAAAAGATTAAAGGTAAAAAGTAAGAAGAAGAAAAGGTCAGGGTACTACAAATAGGACAAAAGTGACTGAACCGACTTTTGTCAGACTTCCGGGCATACTTTCTGATGAATTCGACTACTTTCATTTCTGATTCTCCGTTTTTGTTTCTCTTTCCGATTTTCGGTTATTTTTAAAGAGATCTTTAAATTTACGGAAATTTTTCCGCCAAACAATACCGACACCCGTTTGAGTGACTTCGCCGTCCAGTACACTCTCATAGTTGGAATGCCGGAACACTTTCAAAAATAGATTTCTCTTCTTCGTAATCACGTATTCTATAGAAATATCGTCGACGAGATTATCTTCTATGTTATTACTCTGATTTTCATTATTATCTGTAGAAATCCGTCCACCGATCTTCACCCGAATCCGATCATTAAAAAATTGTTTGGAGAACTGATACGTATAATCGGTACGGGTTGTATTTTCATCGGTATTATACGAATCGACGCCAAAAGTAAAACCGGTCTTCCGGGTATACTTATTCAATTCATTTTCTACCAGGCTATATAAAGCATTGTTGGCCATACTTCCTCCGCTTCCCGACTTAGCAGCCCCAGGAGCGGTATAAGTATTATAGATCAATAGATTCAACGCTTGACGGGTACGTTCTTCCTGAGAAAAAGTCGCCAACTGATTCTGTACCACCATATCGTTGGGAGCTGACAGGTCAAAAGAGATATCCGGCCGGGTCAATGTATTCTGTATCCGGATGATAGCCTCGAAAGTAACCAGTCGATTCTGTTCTCCGTCGACAACCGTAGCTTTCACCTGTTCGGAAGCGGATATACTCAACATCGGATTCATCACATTTCCTGTCCATTCCACATAGCTGCCACTGCGAATATTAAATTCTTTTTTACCTGCAATGGGAATATTATAAACCACGGTTCCTCCGGATAAAATATATTTCCCCGACAAGGTAAGTCCGTTTTCAGGACTCATGGCCAGAACCAGATTACCCCCACCCTGGATGACGATATTATTACTTCCATCATCCGATAATTCGACGTTTACTGTCACCTGATCTCCGATCTCGATCAACATTTTTAAAGCAAAGCTACTGGTGTTTACCCGGTTAGTCAGATCGTCACGCTCATTCAAGGTGGTATCCCTGAACGATACGAAACGGACCAAATCGGCACTACGGTCCACAAGTTCGGGTCCGGAACTACGCAAAGTATAGGTAATATTGGTCCGGTTGAGCAAATTGATATTTCCGGAAACGCTTAAATTCGAAAAGGCCCCGGCCAAACGGGAATCCAGATTGATATAAGCCTTCCCATAGATCAGCGAAGTCGGATTTTTCTTTACATTCACGACCTCGAAATTACCGGCTTTTACAGATATATCCATATTCATCCGGTCGAACGGAGTCAGGGTAATCGCTCCGTTCAGCACCATATCACTTTTGTTAGGAGCAATAAACCGATATTGCCGAAATAAAATCTTCCCGTTGTCTACAATCAGGCGGGTGGTATCCAATCCGAATGTGGTACCCAACATCACCACATCGGCTTTTCCATTACGAAAGCCCAATCCACCGTTCAAATCCGGCCGATCTACCGTTCCACGAAACTGTAATGCGCCGGTCAACTCGCCCTCCAGTTTCATCAGATCTTTCGGAACAAAAGCGTTGACCATATACAAAGGTAAAGAAGGTATATCTACGTCCAGCATGACCTCCCGGTTGGTCTCGGATGTAGCGAAAGTCCCCTGCACTACCGCCCGGCGGATGCTGTCGATTTTCAACTCAAAATCTACGGCATGATCGGTTAAATGATCCTTTCCTGCATACTGCAGATCCAAATCGAGGGTACCCATCCGCTGTTCTTCATAAAACAGATTATTCACTCCGATATTTCCCTCGGCACCGAAGGTTTTACGATCGGTATACAACAATAAATCCGTATGCAGGATACCGCTCAGATCGGGTAAGAACGGTGATATTTCGGTCAATTTTTTCAGGTCTATACCGGTAATCTCCACCTGTAACCGATCCGTCCTTTCTCCTTCATCAGGCAGAGACTGCAAACTCACCAATTTATTCTGGTAGGCCATCCGGAGATTGGCATCGATCTTCCAATCTTTATAAACCGTTACTTTATTATCGGCATTGACAATCCACCGGCTATACCCCAGAATAGGAGTCATCGGGAAAAAGCTCACCGTAAAAGCACTGTCCAGCATCACCAGATTGATACCCATATCGAATCCGACTCGTTGCCGGGCATCTTTTTGTTTCAGTTCGATCCGGAATTGATTCCCCTGCATTTTTCCGGTCAGGTTGATATTGAACAGTCCCTTCCAGGCCTGGTCGGAACTACCGGCTCCCAATGCATACACCAGACTCTTGCCGGTCTGCCAGATACCCATCTGTACCGAATCGAGACGTACCGTCCCAAAATAGGGAGCCGTAGCCGTGATCCCCATCCGGATACCTGACCGCTGGCGGGAAACGATATCCAGAGAAAGCCGACGAAATCCCATATTCCTGGCCTTCAAAAATTTAGCGATCGCATTATTTTGATCACCTTTCAAGTGCATACTAAAAACAGGCAACTCCGCTTTGATCTGTTCCATATCGATATCTTTACCGGCGATCTGCTTCCCGACAATCCCTGCAATTTTCCCAGCACTCTCCCCGAAACCGGCCAAAGAAGTATCGGCCCGGAAAGTTAACTGTAAATCACCGGTCTTTACATCCAGTGTCGTCTTCTTCAGATCGCTGGCCATATCGATATCCAGGCTTCCCAAGGTATAAGTCTTCCTGCTATCTGCCATGCTCAGGCTATCGAAGCGGGCTTTTAAAGCATAAGCGGAATGTTCCCCGATAAAACCTTGCAAATCTACTTTCAGCCCCATAGTCAAAGGTTCCTGCATCAAATGCAGGGCCTGCAGATCCACCTTGCCGATATAACCACCCAAACCGACCTGATACTGTTGTTGCAGCGAATCTCCCCGGAAAACCAAATCCAAAGGAGCATCGGGATCTTTACTAACCATAGTCCCCCGTAAATGCGTCTTATCCAAGGTAGCCTGTAAAGTAATATCTTTATATTCGTGCTCTTTATAAAACAACTGACGGATTCCGGCATTTACCGAGGTCTTTGCCTGAGGCCACGAAAAATACCGGCCTTCCAACCGGAAATTGGCCGAGGCGCTTCCTAACGAATCGACAGTCAAAAAGCGATCGAGCGGAAAACGGCTCAGGGTCAATTCGCCGTTATATGTCTCCCGGTTCAAATCATAACTCCCGTCGAGGGTCATACAACCAGCATCGGAACACAAGCGCACCAAAGCCTCCAAAGCTCCCTGATTAGCCTTCAGATTCGCCGACCAGGATACATCGGCCGGGATCTTCACGATTCCTTCTTTTAAGAAAACATTAGCAAAGGTAGCGTCCGGCATCTCCGCCCGCAAATCGATCACCCCACTTATTTTTTTCAGGTCCCGGTAGGATTGCAGTTGTCCTTTTCCAGTCAACCGGAATTTTCCGGTCATACCGGCATCCAGGCGGTCGAACCGGACTCTGTTTTCATCTATACTGAAAGTCGTATTCAAATCTACCTGACTATGTTTTAAGTCCTGAGGGATTCCGTCATAAAAGGGAGTAAGATCGGCCAGCCCAACCCTGGCATTCAGCTGAACGATCAAGGGTACCCGTTTCATCAGATTATTCATCGAAGTATCGGCCCGGGCTGTCAACTCGATCTTGCTATGAGCGGTGCGGATAAATGCCCCCCTCAATGCTGTCCGGGCCGAATCGAGATCCACCTGTGCCTGCATCTGTTGCAGCTGTATTCCGTTTTGCTGTACAGCCCTCAGATCTACCAGGTTTCCCCGCACAACCGTTCCCCGGTTATATACACTGTCGATTTGTACGGCAATACCGGACAGCACCAAATCGGTTTGCCCGGCATCGGCAGTCTTCATGCTAAAGGCACTGTTCTCCAATTGTAATCTCCCTGCACGTATCAGCCAAGGCTGGCTACCGGACGGTTCGGTGACCGGTGTCCCGGACGATTGTTCCGTTCCCATCTGCATGTCACACCAAGCCCCTCCGACAGCGACAGCATCTATTTCGACGGATTGCTCCCCCAACAAAACTTTTCCGCCAGTCAGCGAACCGTCCTTTATTCCGGCCCCCAGGTAAGGCAACCCCTCGGTATACATGCGATAACCGACGTCCCGGATCTTTATCTGCCTGACTTCGATCCCCCAATCCAAAGGATTACTCTGCACTGTATCTTCCACTGTTCCGGCTCCGGATTTCAAAAAAACATCCCCTTCTTCCAGGCTAATCTCAGCGACTATCAATTTTTTCCGTTCCAAATCGATCCGTCCCTCCTGTACCCCCAAATTCCCGACAGCCACCTTCAGTTGCATACCGGTAGTATCGCCGGCTAATCCGAACTTCACCTGTCTCAGACCTAACTGTTCGATACCGAGTTCTTTACGAAATATCCGATCGATATTCACCCTAAGCCGGATCGCCTCTGCAGCAACCAGGGTATCTCCGGCAGTTTTCCCGGCATACACATCGTCCAAAACCAGATCAAAAGGAAAACCCAAACGGAAATGCCCGATCCGGACTTCCAAGTCGTAATGCGAAGCAGCATAACGTTCGGCTTTGCGCAAAAGGAAATCTTGTACAGGAGGTAAATAAAGCAAAAACACGATAAGCAGTAGCAACCCTAAAATTACTAAAATCGTTCTGCCCAGATATTTAAAAAATCTTTTCATGCTTAAGTTTTATTCTTCGCAATTACCATTATTCAGATCGTAAAAAAGCGCTGCAAGGCCTGCCTCCTGCTATTCCGTAAAGTCTTTAATTAACGTAAAAAGATCCTTACGGGTTGCACGAATCGATCAACATTGTTTCGGCTTCGGCAATCGCCTGAGGAGTCCCTAAATCTAAAAAACGTCCTTCGTAAAAATACATCAGTATCGGGTGAAGCCTGGCCTGTGACAGATATTCGTCTATAATCGAAAAGACCCCTTTTCCTGACATACGTTCTAAAAATTCCGGGCTCACCACCTGCACTCCACAGAAAGCATAGTTCCGGGAATCCCAAAATTCTTCATCTACCGGTTTTTGTTCCCCTGTGGCCTTATTTTCCCATCCTTTCAGCATCCCTTCACGATTAAATCTCAATCCTCTGCCTTTCCCGCCGGTCCGGGTAACCAAGGTCGCATCTCCCTTATTTTGCCGATGAAAGCGGAGCAAGGCAGGTATATCGATATCTGAAAATATATCTACATTATGAATAAGCACCGATTCACCCGGGCAGAACAACTCCCTGGCTTTCAGAAGTCCGCCCCCGGTATCGAGTAATTTCTCCCGTTCATCGGAAATCACGATATCCCAATCGAAAAAATGTCGTTCGCACAGAAAAGCTTCTATCTGGTCGGCATAGTGATGCACGTTCACCACAATACGCTGTACATCCGCCGCTATCATTTTCCGTATGACATATTCAAGCAAAGGCTTACCGGCTACTTCCACCAATGCTTTGGGCCGATCGTTCGTCAAAGGCTGCAAACGGGTACCCAATCCCGCTGCAAATATCATTCCGTTCATCTAAATATTTATCATCTTATTTTTAATTGCATACATGACAAGCGCAGCAGTATTCCGGCATCCGGTCTTACTCAACAGATTCGCCCGATGTTTATCCACTGTCCGCTTACTGATAAAAAGTTTATCTGCAATTTCCTGGTTGGAAAGTCCCAGGCATACATGATACAAAATCTCGAGTTCTCTCTCGGATATTTCATTATCAGGGGTTTCAGGTTCCGGTTTATGTTGCCCGCCATCACGCATATTATTGAGAATATTCACCAGCAACTCCTCGGAAAAGTAATTCTCACCGGCGGCGACAGCCCGGATTGCCGCAATCACTTTTTCTATACCGGAATTTTTGAGAACGAACCCCTTTACTCCGACATCGACCATTTTATAGTAATACTGTTCATCCCCGTACATAGACAACACGATCACCTTCAAATCCGGCCTGATCCGCAGGGCCTGTTCCGTAGCTTCTATCCCGTTCATCTCGGGCATTTCTATATCCATCAACACCAGGTCACAATCTACAAAGGAGAGGTTTTCAATAAAGTCGCGTCCACTGGAAGCTTCGTAAATATGGTGTACGAAATCCTGGGTAGACAAAAGCAATTTCAATCCTTCCCTGAATAACTTATGATCGTCAACAATATAGATTCTTAATTTTTTCAAATTCTTTGTGTCCATGAATCGATAAACATTTACATCCGTAACTGATAAACAAAGATAAAAATAAAGTCAGAAAGTCAAAAGACTTTAATAAAAGCGTTGGCCCGCATCCCTTTTCCATGCTCGCTGACAATCTCGATATCCCCGTTACCGGATTGCAGCCGGTAACGCATGTTATCCAATCCCATACCGGTATGTCCGGAAATACGGTTTACATCGAATCCGATACCGTTGTCGGTATATTCTAAATATAATATTCCTTCTTCGAGTTGTAAATCGATCGTCACTTTCGAGGCTGCAGCATGCCGCAATGTGTTGTTGATCAACTCGCAGATAACACGGTAGACCACCACTTCGATATTGTAATTGAAACGTTGATTTTCGAGATTAGTAGTAAAATACACCTTAAAATTATCGGCTTGCCGCATCCGTTTTATGAATGCCTCTACCGCATCTTTTAAGCCAAAATTGTTGAGGATATGCGGGCTGATATTGGCCGAGATGTCCCTGACCCCGCTAATCGCTTCATCCACAGCCTGCCGCAGATTCTGCTTTATCTTTTCGTTGACTTCACTTTCTTTATTGGCATCCAACCCCGAGACCAGCATTTTGATCACACTCAGCAAAGGTCCCAGCCCATCGTGCAGCTCTTTCGCAAAACGCTGCCGTTCTTGCTCTTCCGTGCGGATAACCGCTGCCAGTACCCGTTTCTCTGATTCGCGCCGGATCTCATCCACTCTTCGCATAAATTGAAAAATTTTCCGGATATAAAATACTCCGATCAGGAGGACCAAAGCAATGATAAAAGCCAGAATCTTCTGTACAATAGCCAATTCATCTTCCATTTCGGGATAAATCGTAGGCCATAAATCGAAGACCCTCGACACCACCATCAACAAAAATCCGACGGAAATCAGAATCCAGGAAGCATTGAATTTTGTCCGCTTAAACAAGCTAATGGCAATAACGGCAGCAGCAACCTGTAAAAAAAGCGAAACATAAACGAGAATAGTGGACAACATAGTAAGTTCATTAAAATTAAAACGGATATCCGATAGCTATATTAAATACAGATTTATTAAAACCTCCATTACGATTCAACAACACAAAACGTTGCCCTTCGGCCTGCATCGGATCATGTAATTTCAAACCAAGATCAAAACGCAACAGAAAGAAATTGACATCCAACCGTAGTCCGGCCCCTGTTCCGACAGCGATTTGTTTATAAAATCCGGAGGATAACTTCGTACCCTGACGATTCTCATACCGATTGATATTCCAGATATTCCCGGCATCGATGAATAAAGCTCCTTCTAATAACCAGAATAATTTAAACCGATATTCCACATTGGCTTCCAACTTAAAGTCCCCTACATTATTCGGATACTTATCCGGCGGAGCATAAGATCCCGGTCCCAAAGTTCTCGCCTGCCAGGCCCGGATATCGTTGGCACCTCCGCAATAATAAGCCTCTTCAAAAGGCAAAGCCTTCATGTTACCATAGGGATAACCACAACCCAGAAACAGCCGGTAGACGACCGAATTGGCTTTATTCAGGTAATGGTTGAACCGATATTCACCGTCGGCTTTGATAAATTGGGCATACCGGACACCCAGAATTTTATAAAAACGTTCTTCCTCGGAACCGGATTTTCTGGCCCTTAAAAGTTTATCCATAGCCAAAAGAAAATTCCCGGAAGTCTCCAGATTACCCCGGAAATAATTAAAACTTTGTGCAGAATTGACCACCTGGTCGGTAAACACAGCCGAAAAATTCGCCGACAGAATCATATGGTTGGTATAGGCACTTTTGATATATTCATTTTTCAATTCACTGATAAAACTCGAATCGACACTCGGCATCAGCACATAATTCAGATCGATGAGATCGAAATTATACCGCCATTTATTATCTGCCCGCCGCCAAAGGTAACCGAACTTAGCACTAGCTACACGGCGTTTGTAAAACTGTGTATTTTCCTGACTGAAGGAGAGAGAGATCGAAGTTTTAGGAGCAAAATTGCGGCGGAATTCATCCATACGAAAAACCGGCATCCAAAATTGAGGTGTCACTAACTTCAATTCCGTACCGACTTCGGTGGTACTGAAAATTTCATTTTCCTTCAATTTCTCTTTTTTTAAAGCCCCCCATACACTCAAGGTCAGATTCTCCCCCCCATGAAACAAATTGCGGTGATTATAAGCAAAATTACCTCCGACCCCGATATTCCCGGAATTGTTGGTCCCTTCGAGAAAGACATTATAAGACTGCCGTTTGAGCGGAGTAAGCTGCACTTCACAAAACAACACCGGCTCACCGTCTTCCCTTTGCTCTTCCCGGAAAATAATATTGATAAATTTAAACAGATTCAAGGCTTGCAGGCGGGAATAGGAATCAGCCACTTTACGGACATCATAAAATTCTCCTTCCTTGAACTGGATCGTTTCCAGGATCACCTTCGGCTTAATCTTCATATGGCCACGATAAACAATCCCATATTCACCGTAACGGGTATGCCGGTAAAGCGAATCGAGTCCATTGGCCATCAGCAGGGGATCATAATCCAAATTTACCTGAATGTGCTTTATTTTATATTTGCGGTAAGCCATACTGTCGGACACACTGTTGACGATGCTCAGCAAAAGATGAGCCTGTTCCGGATTACCGCTCCGCGAGGTATCGGCATAATAATGAATAAAATTCTTTGAAAAATTATAATACCCGTTTTGCCGGAGCATATGAGTGATCCGTTCCCGTTCATCTTCCAATATCTCTATATCCATCGGCATTTCCTGATGCAACAAAGTGTGATTGGTATCCCGCAAAACCAATTGTACTAACGGAGAGCTTTCGGGTAATCCTCCGGCCCGGAAACTACTGTCTTCCCGGAAAGTAAAATCTTTTACCCGAGTCAGCGGACCGGGATAAATCCGGTACACAACATGAGCCTTTTTCTTTTTAAACCAAACGGAATCCGTCACCTCAGCTTTATAAAAACCTTTATTGTTCAGGTACAATTTCAACTGGGTCACACTTCTGTCGGTCAGGAAAGGACTATAAATCACAGGAGCTTCACCGATGGAACGCAACCATTTGTTAAAGCGCTTATTCTCATTCTTCCCACTCAGGTTATAAAGTCCCAGATGAAAACGAGCCACTCCCAATATCCGCGTATTAGGACGTTGCCGCACCGTTTTTTTCAATTCAGAAAAATTCACCCCTTTCTCTTCTACCCTCACTTTCACCTTATTCAACAGATATTCATCTTTCCCCACATAACGGGTAGGCGAACACGATACCATGACCAGCATAAAGCCCGTCAATAACAAAATTCCCCCTCGCTTTTTCAGTAAGCTGATGAACGGTTGGCTGATAAAATATTCCGAAACAATCTTATATGGAACCCACTTCTCCAAATCTCAAAAAATGTTACTACTTTTGCACAGCTTCTGAATTGCTCTTTATTCAGGATTAAAACCACGCTAAAACCGATGTAGAGGCACAAACCATGTTAAGCAAACAGGTAACAAAAATAGTCCAAAACCTTGAAAAAAAGAAATTCAGGGAAAAATATAATCTCTTTAAAATCGAAGGGGAAAAACTGGTCGGAGAACTGTTGCATTCTCCCCTGAAAATCCACTCCCTGATCGCTTTCCCGTCTTGGCTCGAACAAAACAAAAAAGCGTTGTCAAACGTAAATATCATTGAAGCCGATGAACGGGAAATGCATGGGATATCCAACTTCCAATCTTTACCCGAAGTCATCGCACTGGCCGAAATACCTGTCCATATCTATCGGAAGGAAGAGGTTCTCGATTCTTTATCCCTGGTATTGAACGGGATACAAGATCCGGGTAATTTGGGTACCATCCTCCGGGTGGCAGACTGGTTCGGAATCGGAAACATATTCTGTGATGCCGATTGTGCCGGTGTTTATAATCCCAAATGTGTACAAGCCAGCATGGGGGCCATCTTCAGGGTCAAGACGTTCTATACGGATCTCCCTGTTTTATTGAACGAACTGAAGCAAGAAGGCCTTCCTGTCTTTGGCACGTTTTTAGATGGGAAAAATATTTATACGACAGCATTAAGTACCCGGGGCCTGATCGTCATGGGGAACGAAGGGAAAGGTATTTCAGCAGAAATAGAAGCGCTGACCGGACAGAAACTAACAATTCCGAGTTTCGCCCGGAATAGCGAATCGACCGAATCGCTGAACGTCGGAGTAGCTACCGGTATTATTCTGTCGGAATTCAAAAGAAGGATGTAATCAGCAATTTAAAATAAAACGAAATGAAAAAGATTTTTACGTTATTATGCATCTGTTGCCTGGGTTTCGGAGCGATGGCCCAATTACCGATCAATCTGGGTGTTCACGGCGGGATTTCCAGTAACCGGATAAAATTCAAAGATATCCCCCAGGCTATCGGGACACAAGCCAATACTGGCTATATGGTCGGCGCATTTATGCGCGTCAATCTGGGAAAACTCTATCTGGAACCTGCTTTAAACTATTCGCATAAGAGAAGTGTGATAGAAGAAAAGGCACAGGCACTAGGAGAAAATCCTGACAACTTCGATCTGAAACTCAACACGTTCGATATTCCGATTATGTTGGGTTTCCAAGTATTGGATTTATCTATCGTTAAACTACGGGCCTTCCTCGGACCGGTACTTTCCGTCGGGAAAGTAAAAAACCTGAAAAAACTAGGAGATATCAGTACCGATAAAACCAACTGGCACGGTAAAGTCGGCGTCGGGGTAGATGTCTGGAAACTGACCTTCGATATCGATTATGAAAAAGCATTCAAAAATTTAGGTCATGAACTGAAAGCTCCCCGGTCGTTCAATTTCACCCTGGGACTAAAGATTATTTAAGACCACATTTAAAAATAGCCCACTGCCCGTCCCTGTGGGCTATTTAAAACGTTAGCACATTTTTTCCCCGGCATTCATTTGTTTTTTCAAAATATTTCCTATTCCTTTGTTTCGTCAATTCAATCCTTAAGAAAGATTGTTTGAATTATAAAGAGGAGTTGAGAGACTGGGCTCTATGAAACTCCGACAACCTCCGGAACTTTCCGAAAGGTGCCAAAACCCGGCCTGATAACAGGAGTTATAATTTAAAACAAAAGTAAGATGAAAAAAGCAGATTATTTAACCCACATCACCGACCGGAGAAACCGGAATCTCAAATTCTTCTCTCTTTTTGTATCTTCTATGGACATGCGCTGCATGCGCTGATCTTTTATACCCCCTATTCCGATTTACCGGCTTACGATATTACCAGGTAGTAGTTGGCAAGCCCCGTTAATAAACATTCGGTTTAATGTTTATTTTATAGTGGTATAGTCGAATCCGAACTATATCCTGACCAATTTAAAGGGTAAACGCCCCAGACATGAAACGCTCATTAAAAAACGACAAAATGAAAACTTACGCAGAAATCAATGAAAAGATAAAAAAAGGGACTGCCGTAGTACTGACAGCCGAAGAAGTATCCGAATTATCCAAGACATTATCACCCAAAGAAATTGCAGAAAAAGTAGACGTAGTAACCACCGCCACTTTCGGAGCGATGTGTTCTTCGGGTGCATTTTTGAATTTCGGTCATTCCAATCCCCCTATCCGGATGGAGAAGATCGAATTGAACGGCGTCCGGGTTAGTGGTGGACTGGCAGCGGTAGATACTTATGTCGGCGCTACAGATTGTAACCCATCCTCTCCGGCTTATGGCGGAGCCCATATCATCGAAGACCTGGTCAATGGTAAAGACATTACACTGGAAGCCTGGGGAAAAGGGACGGATTGTTATCCCCGCAAACATATAAAAGCTATTATCAACAAGAATTGCATCAATGAAGCTATCTTATACAATCCGCGAAATTGTTACCAAAACTATAATGTAGCGACCAACACCACCGATCAGATCAAATATACCTACATGGGTACGCTGCTTCCTAAGATGAGGAATGCCTCTTACAGTTCTGCCGGTGAGCTATCGCCCTTGCTTAACGATCCGGAATGCCGGACCATCGGGTTGGGAACTCATATTTTCCTTTGCGGTACAGACGGTTATGTCACCTGGAACGGCACTCAGTTCAACACTTCCAAAGCGGTAAATGAACACGGTATTCCCACTAGTAATGCCCGTACGATAGCCGTTGTGGGTGACTTGAAAAACATGAACACCCAATACCTCCGGGGGGCATATATCGAAAAATACGGTATCACCTTATATGTCGGAATCGGAATTCCTATCCCTATTCTGGACGAAGATCTGGCAAAAAGAGTGTCTATCCGGAATGAACAAATCGAAACGACTGTCGTCGATTATGGGAATGGCAATCAAATTCTGGGAAAAACGAATTATGCCGCTCTACAAAGTGGTGCTATCGAAATCAATGGCCATAAAGTAAGAACAGCGCCCCTTTCCAGTCTGGCCAAAGCCCGGGAAATCGCAGATTTACTGAAAAGCTGGATTCAGAAAGGTGAATTTTTACTCACCGAACCGGTACGGCCAATGCCTGTACAAGCCAGCCTGAACGGATTGAAAGCCATTGAAGATTAAAATTTAAAACCTTGTCAATTAGAAACATCATGATAAAGAAAGTTGTATTATCCTTCCCGGTAGATGCTACCGACAGATCGCTGACCTATGACCTGGTCAAATTATACGATATCCGGATCAATATACTGAAAGCCGAAATACAAGCCGGGAAATCCGGTAATCTATTAGTCGAACTCGAAGCTGATACCGACAAACTGGACCAGGGTATCGCCTATTTAATCGAAAACGGAGTTACGGTAAGTCCGGTATCCAGTAAAGTATCGTATGACGCGAGCCTCTGTATCGATTGTGGCAACTGTGTATCGGCCTGCTTTTCCCACGCGTTGACCATAGGGGCACCGGATTGGAAACTGCATTTCAATCCGGAAAAATGTATTGCCTGCAAATTATGTTTGAAAGCTTGTCCTCTCAAACTATTCCGGATCGAATTTGCCGAAGCCTGAATTTACCCTATGCCGTATGGAATATATCGATCGTACCTATCGCAGGCACTTCCGTCAGGATCGCTGGAGCTATTTTACCATAGCTTATAAAGAAACCGATCTGTGTATCGGCGTGGACCGGGGTTCCTGGCAACCGGAAATACCGGTCTGTGCAGAACGATTTGTCCGGGAATTACGGACGGATATGGACCGCTGGATCGGTTTACATCCGGATTATGCCCAGGCTTTAACCCCCTTTCAGGCAAGCGAGGATGCTCCCGGCATATTCAAAGAGATGTCGCGGGCAGCACAAACAAGCGGTATCGGCCCGATGAGTGCCGTAGCCGGCGCCGTCGCTCTGAAAGTAGGGGAAAACCTGAAAAAACGATTCGGTATAAAAGAAGTGATCGTCGAAAACGGAGGGGATATTTATGCCGACCTCTGTCAGGATATGGATATTTCGGTATTTGCCGGTTCTTCCCCCTTGTCTGAAAAGGTCGGTTTGCATATCGAGGCAGCCTATGCCCCCCTCGGGATTTGTACCTCTTCCGGAACCGTCGGTCCGTCACTCAGCTTCGGTAAAGCCGATGCGGTGATGATTGTCTGTTCGGATGTGATACTGGCCGACACTTATGCAACCGCTTTCGCCAACACGATTCAGACAGCGGAGGATGTCCAGACCTGCATCGAAAAAATCAGGGAGCAGGAAGACATACTGGCCGCCATTGCGATCAAAGACGATAAATTAGGTATATGCGGTAATTTTGAACTCAAACTTTTTTGAATTGAACGAACGTACAACTATGATACAAGACGAAATCAAGAAGCGGATTCTGATCCTCGACGGAGCCATGGGAACAGCTATCCAGCACTACGGTCTGACAGAAGCCGATTTTCGCGGTAGTGAATTTATCTCCCATCCGGTAAACCTGAAAGGCAACAACGATATCCTGAACCTGACCTGTCCCGAAGTGATCCGGCAGATTCATCGGTCGTATATCGAAGCAGGAGCCGATATTATCGAAACCAATACTTTCAACTCGAACGCCATCTCACAAGCCGAATATCGGGGAGAAAAGCTCGTATACCGTTTAAACTACGCGGGGGCGAAATTAGCTGTAACGGAAGCCCGTGCAGCTTCACACCAGGTATATGTAGCCGGCAGTATGGGACCGACTTCCAAGACATTATCCCTATCACCGGATGTCAACCGGCCGGAATTCCGTCCAGTGGACTTCGATACCCTGGTCTCGACTTATGCAGAGCAGGTAAGCGGATTAATCGACGGCGGAGTAGATCTCTTGTTAGTGGAAACCGTTTTCGACGGTCTGAATGCAAAAGCAGCCCTTTATGCCATTACCCAGGTACAGGAAGAAAAAAGGACTTCACTCCCTGTCATGTTATCGGCCACCATCAACGACAGAAGTGGGCGGACGCTCACCGGACAGAGCCTGGAAGCACTTTACACCACCGTATCCCATTACCCGCTGTTCAGTTTCGGATTGAATTGTTCGTTCGGGGCCACCGACTTATTGCCGTTTATCGAACGCTTATCCAAGACGCTGCCTTGTCCGTTGAGTATTTATCCTAATGCAGGTCTTCCCAACGAAATGGGAGAATATGATGAAAGCCCGGAGCTAACGGCTTCCTGTCTGAAACAGATGGCCACAGCAGGTTTACTCAATATCGCGGGAGGGTGTTGCGGTACTACTCCGGAGCACATCCGGGCCATACGTGAAGCCCTTCAAGCCATTTCTCCCCGACAGCTACCGGTTATCCCGGCCCAGCTTGTGGTAAGTGGTCTGGACAAGGTCGTAGTCGATAAAGCCCAAAATAACTTCATCAATGTCGGTGAACGGACCAATGTTGCCGGTTCCGCTAAATTTGCCAAACTCATCCACGCCAAAGCTTATGAAGAAGCTGCCCGGATCGCCCGGAAACAAATCGAGGACGGGGCATCGGTTATCGATATCAACATGGACGATGCCATGCTCGACAGTGCTCTCGAAATGTCCACTTTCGTCCGTTATATCAGCAATGACCCCGATATTGCCCGGGCAGCCCTGATGATCGATTCTTCGGATTGGAATACCATTTTAGCAGGGCTCAAAAATGCCCAGGGAAAATGTATCGTCAATTCGATCAGCCTGAAAGAAGGAGAGGATCTGTTTCTGGCAAAAGCCCGGGAAATACATCATTTGGGAGCTGCTGTCGTCGTTATGGCTTTCGACGAACAGGGACAAGCCGTCACTTATGAACGTAAAATCGAAATCTGTGAGCGGGCTTACCGGCTCTTAACCCGGCAAGCCGGTTTCCGTGCGGAAGACATCATTTTCGACGTCAATATTCTGGCTATCGGAACAGGCCTGGAAGAGCACAATAATTACGCCGTCGATTTTATCCGGGCAATAGCCTGGATCAAGGCCAACCTGCCGGGATGCCGTACTTCCGGCGGAGTCTCCAATCTCTCGTTTTCTTTCCGGGGAAATAACCCGGTGCGCGAAGCCATGCACTCCGTATTTCTCTACCATGCGATCGAGGCAGGCATGGATATGGGCATCGTCAATCCGGCCATGTTACAGGTATACGATGAGATAGAGCCTCAATTACTGGAAGCAGTAGAAGAGGTGGTATTGAACAAACACCCGGAAGCCACGGAACGCCTGATCGAACTGGCCGAACAAATCAAGGGACAGAAAACCGCAGACGGAAAGGCTATAAAAAATGAAGAATGGCGCACCCGTACGTTATCCGAACGCCTGAATTTCGCTCTGATCAAAGGTAATACGGAATATCTGGAAGCCGATCTGGCCGAAGCCCTGACCGTTTATGCCTCTCCCGTCGAAATCATCGAAGGTCCCCTGATGCAGGGGATGGATAAAGTGGGGACACTATTCGGTGAAGGAAAAATGTTTTTACCCCAAGTGGTAAAATCGGCGAAAGCGATGAAAGCAGCTGTCGCAATTTTACAACCGGAGATCGAGAAACACAACGCCGGTACGGGAGAAAATATACAGCGCCCTAAAGTTGTCCTTGCGACTGCCAAAGGAGATGTACACGATATCGGTAAAAACATCGTCAGTATCGTATTGACCTGCAACAATTTCGATGTCATCGACCTGGGGGTGATGGTCGATAACCAAAAAATCGTTGCCGCAGCTAAAGCCCATCGGGCAGACCTGATCGGAATCAGCGGACTCATCACTCCTTCCCTAAGCGAAATGGAAGCTTTGTGTGAGTTACTACAGAAAGAGCAGCTCCGGATTCCGCTTATCGTAGGCGGAGCGACCACTTCAACCGTACATACCGCTGTAAAACTGGCACCCCGATACGATTATGGCGTCATCCAGGGGGGAGATGCCTCCCGGACTGCAGGGATCATGAAACGGCTATTATCCGACCGGTCGTCCTACCTCGCACAAGTGAAAGCAGAACAGGAAAAAATACGCGGGCAATATTATCATAAACAGGACCGTTTGCTTCCCTATACAGAAGCTCAGGCCCTGGCTCCTGTCTTTGACCGGAAAAGCTACCGGTTGCCTGCCAGTTTCGGGGAACACAATCTGTTGGGAAAAAATATGGACTTGCAGGACCTGATCGCTAAAATCGATTGGACTCCATTTTTCCATTTCTGGGGATTCAAGGGTAAATTCCCGGAAATCATTCATCAGCATGAAGAAGCCGACCGTACTTACCAGGCCGCTCTGGAAATGTTGGGCACCGTTATTGCCGGCAATGAATTCGAAGCTTCGATCGTGGTCAACTTCTTCGATGCCTATGCAGAAGATGACGAAATCGTATTGGATAACGGTCACCGTCTCCCCATGTTGCGTCAACAAAAAGCGGGGCAAGAATGCCTGAGTTTATCCGATTATATCTGTCCCAAGGCTTACGGAACTTCCACCATCGGGTTATTTGCTCTGAAAGTCGCCGACAAACAGGGCGGTTGTGACTGCCACGACTTCAGCCATCTGCTGCGTGAAAGCTTATGTGCCCGGTTAACCGAAGCTTTGGCCGAATGGATGCAGGAACAATTGAGTGAAGGTTTGTCCCTGATCCGCCCGGCCTTCGGCTATTCGGCCTGTCCGGATCATTCACTGAAAAAAGATGTCTTCGACCTATTGGATGCACCGTCTAAAATCGGGGTTTCCCTGACCCCGTCTTATGCGATCTATCCGACGACAAGTCTTTGTGGTATGCTCATCGCCCATCCTGCTGCCCGTTATTTCAGCATTGGAAAAATCGGTGCAGACCAGTTGACGGACTATTGCACGAAGCGGGCGATCACCCTGGAAGAAGGAAAAAGATTATTAGGATTATAAAACCGGGCAAGCCTATGCCCATAACCAGTACATCATGACTAAAGTAATCGATATTATCAATCAGAAAAAGGCACCTTTCGCTTCGTTCGAACTGGTGCCTCCATTGAAAGGAAGCGATATCAACAAACTATACGGAGCCATAGAACCTCTGATGGAATTCGCCCCTCCCTTCATCAATATCACCTTTCACCGGGATGAAGTGGAATTCCGCCAGACGGCCGACGGTACTTTTGAAAAAGTGACCATCACCAAACGGCCGGGATCGGTAGCCATTGCAGCAGCGATTATGAAACGGTTTCCCGTAGAAGTCGTCCCCCATCTGATCTGCGGAGGAGCCAGTAAACATCAGATCGAGAACGACCTGATCGACCTGAACTTCCTGGATATTCAGAATGTAGTCGCTTTACGCGGAGATGCTATCCCCGGCCAAAAATATTTCGTTCCCGAACCCGACGGCCACCGTTACAGTTGCGAACTGGTGGAACAAATCCACAATATGAACCGGGGAATTTACCTGGACGAATGTCTGAAAAATGCCGTACCTACTAATTTTTGTATCGGTGTCGCCGCTTATCCCGAAAAACATTATGAAGCCCCGAATATAGACATCGATATCGAAAATCTGAAACGCAAAGTAGATGCAGGAGCCGATTATATCGTTACTCAAATGTTTTTCGACAATACCCGGTTTTATGAATTTGCAGCCAAATGCCGGGCCGCCGGTATTACTGTTCCGATCATCCCCGGCCTGAAACCCATCTCGACGCAAACCCACATCGAAATGCTCCCCCGGGCTTTCAGTATCGACCTGCCCCAGGAACTGATGAACGAAGTCCGGAAATGTAAAGACAATAAAGCCATCTATCAGGTAGGCATCGAATGGTGTACAGCCCAAAGCAAGGATTTATTAGCCCACGGTGCCCCGGCTATCCACTATTATACCATGGGAAAAGCCGACAACATCCGGGAGATTTTAAAACGTACTTTTTAAATAGTTACTTTTGTAACTATTTAAAAAGTAGAATTAACTCAGTTTATAAACCCGAATTCAATAATTTTTCCAATAATTTTTTCAATTCCGGACTGGAAGGCCGAGGCGAGTTGGTCGTCACCACTTTCCCTTCCCGGTCAAATACCATGAAACGGGGAATCGTGGTAAATTTATAGTCTTTCATAATTTGCGGAGACACACCAGCAAAAAGCTGTACACCACTAAGACCCTCCTGCTCCAGAACCTCGAGCCACTTCCGGTGATCTTTCTTCTGATCGATCGATACACCGATAAAAACGACATCTTTACCCTCCATTTCTTTCTCCAGTTTCACGAGATGAGGGATTTCCGCCCGGCAGGGACCGCACCACGTAGCCCATACGTCCACCAGTACAACCTTACCCCGGAAATCGGACAGGGATACCAGCTTACCATTCCGGTCGGGATAAGTGAAATCGGCTGCCATTTCGCCCTTCTTCCCCTGATACAGCCTGGCCGAAACGGCATTCATCCGCTCCCGGTGATTTTCAGTTGTCAGGAAACTGCCATATTCACCGAGTATTTTCTGATAGTTTTCATAAGTCCGGCAACGTTCGGCATACCAAAGCACGATTTCCGCTTTCAGCAAATCATCCGGCAACCATTTAAGCCGATTGGATAAATTGTCCTTCTCTCCTTCTTTTGCCAGAGCAAACGTCGTATAGCGTTGCAGATAATCGTAACCATAAGGTTGTTCCAGTACCGAAGCATCCGTTAATTTATCCCGGGAGATAATGGTTTCGTAATAGGCCGGGTAATCGGCCGGAGTAGGACGGCTCGGCTTAAAAGTATCTTTACCCGCTTTCAGGGCATTCAAAATCCGGAAAGCATAATAATCGAGATCGAAATCAATCGTTTGTTTCACCAAGCGTGCGAATGTCTCATCCCGGAACGTCAGCTTTTCCTGAAACTCACGGGCCTGTGGCAGAAAATCCATAAAATAAGGAAAGAAATCGCGGTAATCGAACAAAGCATACTTCAGATTATCGACTCTTTCCCGTACCGGAATCATCATCGTTTCCCAACGGGCAAGCAAGAGATTTTCCGGCGTATTCCGTACAGTAATCACGATAGTATCTTCGGGAAAATTCACTTCTCCCTGATCACCCGGTTTCATATAAAGACGGATCCGATCCAGCCTCTCCTTTCCCCCCACCGTATAGAAACCTTTCCGTTCAGGCTGGAAGGTAAATCCATACCAACCGTCCCGGCTCACCTTCGAGGT
>NZ_LARL01000134.1:0-2155 GCF_000980295.1 Odoribacter sp. N54.MGS-14
AAAGCAACAAGTGACGTTGAATCTGAAAAATGTCAGTTTATATGAACTGTTCAATCAGATAAAAGAACAAACAGGTTTGCGTTTTCTGTATAATGCAGAACAATTGGATGGCCTGGCTAATGTCAGTGTACAAGCGCAGAATGAAAAGGTGAGCGATGTGCTGAACAAAGTTTTTTCCGGAAAAGCTTTGACTTATGATTGTGATGGAAAAGTGATCATTGTCAAAAAACAGGAAATTCTTCCGCAGACTATAAAGGCGAAAATCATTTCCGGGAAGGTAACGGATTACCGGGATAATCCTCTGCCGGGAGTGACCATTCAGATTAAAGGTACAGCTGTAGGGACTTCTACAAATTCTTCCGGAGTTTATTCGTTACCGATTGCAACTTCCGATGCCGTTCTGATTTTTTCTTTTATCGGCATGAAGACTCAAGAAATTGCAGTGGCTAATAAATCGGAAATCAATGTAAAGATGACGGAAGAGAGTAGTAACCTGGATGAGGTTGTGGTAACCGGGTATCAGGATATCCGTCGCGACCGGGTGACCGGATCTGTTACTGTGATTACCGCTAAAGAGATTGAAAACAATTCTTTCAAAAGTATCGATCAGATTTTGGAAGGTAAAGTGGCCGGTTTGTACTCTTATACAACCAGTGGAGCTCCCGGAACCCGGGCCAATATCCGGATTCGGGGTGACAATTCGATCTCAGGTAACAAAGAACCGTTGTGGGTGGTGGATGGTTTGCCTTTGCAAGGAGGAGTTGCTTCGATTAATGTGGTAAATGCCGGTAATATTCAGGAATCGATACTGGATCATGGGATCGGTAATATCGCTCCAACGGATATTGAATCGATTACGGTATTGAAAGATGCTGCTGCGTCGGCCATCTACGGAGCACGTGCAGCCAACGGAGTGATTGTGATCAAGACCAAACGTGGTTTTGAAGGGAAGGCGACATTTAACTACAACGGCAGTTTCGGTATGGTAGAAGCTCCCCGTATCGATTTGGATTTTATGAACAGCAGCGAAAAAATCGATTTTGAGATTTCTTTGATGAAAGATTTTTCCAGGGCATGGGAAGGGGGACTGGTCGGTAAAATATACGATTATTACATGCAGGGAAGATATACAGAAAGCCAGTATCGGGAAGAGCTGGATAAATTGCGCAAGATCAATACCGATTGGTTCGATGTGATTTTCCGTAAAGCTTTTTCACAATCCCATTTTTTGTCTATGCGCGGAGGTACGGAGAAAACCAATTATTATGCATCTATTAACTATAATGGCCAGTCCGGAATTTTAAAGAGCAATTCGTATGATAATCTGGGAGCCAGTCTGGAAATCCGCCATAAACCGGCCCAAAATTTTGAGATGAATTTTAAACTAAACGGGAATTTCCGCGAAAGTAAGGATCATAATTCTTCCATAGATCCCTTCAAATATGCCGTATTCGCCAATCCTTACGAGAAACCTTTCAATGAAGACGGTAGTTATGCGGCGGATTTTACTTATCTGGGCGATAACCGGAGCTCGATCCATTATGGCAATATATATGACCAATTTAATATTTTACGGGAATTGAATGAAACTCAGAATAAGACCATCGCTTCCGATCTTTCTGCCCGTTTAGGGATGAATTATCAGGTAATGGAAGGTTTGAGTGTGGATTTAAATGGATCGCTTACGTATAGTACCAACAATACAGAGGCTTGGGCTGCCCCCGGGACCTATACGTCTTATTCTAACTGTTTTACTTCCAGTGCAATTAGTGGGGAACTTCCGGAAAAGTACAATAACGGTTATTTGAAAGAAGGATCAGGACGTTCAACGGCTTTTGCTTTGCGGGGACTGATCAGTTATAATAATAACAAGTTGGAAAATCACGCTTTTTCATTGGTTGTAGGTACGGAATTGTCCGGTAGTAAGTCTTATAACAATTATCATCGTTCTCCGGAATTCAATGATTATTATCGGTTTATTGCTTTCCCGGATTTTCCTTCGGATGATATTTCCTATAACGATATTAAAAATTCCTTGAGTGGGTTAATTGGAACAGCAGAAGCTCAGGACCGTTCCGCTTCTTTCTTTGGTGCCTTGACTTATACGTTATGTGATAAGTACGTGTTCAATTTGAATGCCCGTTTTGACGGGGCC
>NZ_LARL01000135.1:0-2136 GCF_000980295.1 Odoribacter sp. N54.MGS-14
TCCTTATCTTTCATATTTGCTATTTTTAGTGAAAAATATATAATCCACCGAAAACGTTTGACTACAATAATTAGAATCAAACATATTACTAATAATAAAAAATCGGAACAAAAGTACGTCTCTATCCAAATTTTTTAGATAAAATATGATCAAAAACTAGTAAAATTGTATCAAAAAAAAGAAATGCAAGAATTATATAAAATATTATAACACAATATTTTATCAATAATCAGACGATATTTTAATTATTTCATTCTACTTTTCAGTAAAGGCATAAAATATCCGCCGACAACCGAACGAGCCTGAAATCCACGCTGATGTCCGCTGGAAGTCATATGCCAGTCACTGATAGGCACTCTCGAGGGAGTCTCATTGGCATAACGCCACACCGGATCGACCAATTGTCCGAATACGGCCGGATCATCGGTCAGCGATGCCACCCATAGGATCCAATCCGACTTGGTGTAATCCGCCCGGTTGTCCAAAGGAACTCCGTACTTATTCGCTTTTGTCGGATAATAAGCCAATTCTTTATTATAAATATCGTCGGCAAAAAGGTCGGTTTTAAATAGTTTATCCCACACCATATTGTATTTCAGACTCCAGGTTCCGGCTTTATCGAAAGTCAGTTTATAATGATCACCGTCAGCTGCCATTTGCTCCCATTGTTGTGCCATCTGTTTCGCTTTGCCCAGATAAGTGGCAGCAATATCCTTCTTACCGAGCATTTCGGCCATCTTACCGTAAGCAGCGATTCCCATAATAGCTTTTACCGACAGGTTGGTATTGTGAGCGAAATGCCCCGCAAAATCATCGGTACAGAGTTGGTTTTCAGGATCCATTCCATGCTCGAGTAAATAATTGGCCCAGGTGGTCATTACCTCCCAATGTTTGGCAGCATAGTCGGCATTGCCATCGATCATGCAGACAGCTGCAGCCATAGTCAGCATATTACCGCTCTCTTCAACCGGCATATCCCCGCCATAGGTCTGGCCGTTAGCCAAAGGATAAGTACCGATATCATGAGCCGCAAAAGGCTTCGTCCATTTTCCGCTCTCACTGTAATAGAAAATATGATTCATCAATCCTTTCGCCAGATCGGTATTATAAACCAAAAACAAAGGCACAGAAGGATAGGAAATATCGACGGTACCGATTGAACCGTTACTGAAATTCTCCTTAGAAAGAAAAATCAGATTTCCTTCTTTATCTTCGATCAGCTTATGTGCAGCAATGGCCTGACGATAAGCCAAGGCACACAATTCAGCATATTTTTTCCCACCGACAGCCGCAGCTTTATTCATCAATTGTACATCAAAATCAGCACAACGATCCATAATGCCGGCATATTCTGTTGCAGCCGCGTTCAATTCTCCCTCGATAGTTTTATCCCCTTTCCGGTTCCAATAAGGACGCCTGTTTTCTCCGAAATATTGGATAGCATACAGGTCGTCGTATCCCAACAGAATATACCCGGAAGTTGTCTCACCCGCTACCTGTCCCAAATCCTGAGCAATGGCCAGCACTTCCAGTTCCACGGTCAAATCTCCGGATAAAGACGGATCACAACTGTTTTTCAAAGCTGTAGCCTGTTTAAACTGATTTTTCACCTCATCCGACTTTCCGATCTGTACCGTTTTACCTTTATCACAAGCCATATAGAAATATCCCCAATCGATCATCACATCGTCTCCCCGGCGTCCCAGGATTTTTTGTTCTTTAGTACCGGTCTTCAACAGATACTGACCGGCAGTCTCTTTCAACTCACATTGTACAGGCTGAAAAATGCGGTGTTGCGCCCACTGGGGAGTCGTCTCGAAATATACTCCCACTTCATGCGGTTTCCCGTCGGTAGAAGCAACCTGATAGGTAACATAATTCACCGGCCGCGACATCAGATCGAGATTATCCATCAATAAAGGAGCTGTAAAAATAACATCCAGTTTCACCCCTCCGCATTCAAAAGTATAATAAGTCTGAGTAGGCATCACATTGGCAGAAGTTTGTGTTGCAGTCCTGGCAAAAACCGATTTGTCGATTTGTTTCTCCCACAAACAGAAGTCCAGATAACCGGCAGCCACCCGGTTGTGACAATGCACAGCGATAATATTTTTTCCCGGTTTCAAGACCTTCATC
>NZ_LARL01000025.1:0-38252 GCF_000980295.1 Odoribacter sp. N54.MGS-14
GAGCTTATCCGTAAACAATTGTTGGCAATAGAAAATTTGCAGTATGAATTGAATGTAAATATCAGTGCTTTGGCCTCCTTGGTAGAGGCATTGAATAGTAATAAATATATTGTTACTGTTACGGAAACGTTGCGTGGTTATGAATTTGGTATGAATGACGGAAGTATCATACGGATTTATCATGGAGAAAAAGGGATGAAGGGGGAAGATGGGGAATTGAAAGTACCTTTAATTTCTGTCCGTGATTCGTCGGATGGGCATGTATACTGGACGATGGACGGTAGATTTGTTCGGGATGGAGCCGGAAATTGTATGCGGGCAGATGGAATTAAGGGAGCGACCGGAGATAAAGGAGAACAAGGAGGACAGGGGGCACCAGGAGGAATTCCCCGGATGCAGATCGATATGGTTTCCGGTATGTGGGAAATCTCATCGGATAACGGAAAAACCTGGGAATTGACAGGAGTGAAAGCATCTGGTAAGAAAGGCGAAATTGGGGATACGGGGCCTGACGGTCCGGATGGGCCTACGGGAGAAAAGGGGGAATGGGGAGGCGGTATTCTAGCTCCTCATGGAGTAGAGGTACAGAATGGATATGTCGAATTCACTTTACAGGATAATAAGAAAATAAGATTACCCCGTATATTGCCTTGGCGATTGGTCTTTCCGGGTGGTATGGACTATGAAATGAGAACAGGTGAAGCCAAACAGATCCCTTTTGTTATTTCCGGTTTTGGCGGTACTCCGTCCATATATGCTGTCGGGGATAACGGATGGCTGGCAGAAGCCGGACCGGTAGATGAACAAGCTGGTGAAGGATTTATCGGCGTGGTTTCGCCGGCCTGTGAAAGTGTGGCTACCGTTTTGGTGTTGTTGACGAATGGGGAAGGGAAATGTACGACCTATTTTCTTCATGTAGTTTCAAGATAAGGAAAAGTTGATTTTGTTAAATTTGAACCAGGGTTTCTTTGATTTTAGAAAAATTCTGTTTAATTTGTGAACCGATTTAAAACGATTGAGTCGACATTTTTGACGAATAACCTAAAATTAATTACATGAAAACCTACAATCCGAATGAAATCAAGAATATCGCTCTTGTAGGCAGTGCTGGTTCCGGTAAGACCACACTTGCTGAAGCGATGATGTATGAGGGCGGGGTCATCCCGCGCAGAGGTAGCGTAAGTGCTAAAAACACTTCCTCTGACTATAGGCCTGTGGAGCAGGAGTATGGTTCTTCTGTTTTTCCGGCAGTATTATATACCGAATGGAAAGATCAGAAACTGAACTTTATCGATACTCCGGGGGCTGATGATTTTGTCGGTGGAGTTATCTCTGCGCTGAATGTAGCCGACACGGCGGTGATGGTTGTCAATGCTGTCAAGGGTGTCGAAGTAGGGACCGAAATTATTAGCCGGCATGTCCGGAATTTAAATAAACCGATGATTTTTGTCATCAACCAGCTGGATCATGAAAAAGCTAATTTCGAACAAACGCTGGAACATGCACAGGCTTCTTTCGGAAAGAAAGTGGTACTGGTGCAATATCCGGTCAATCAGGGGCTCGGTTTCAATCAGGTGGTGGATGTCCTGAAAATGGAGATGTATCAGTGGAAACCGGAGGGGGGTAAACCCGATGTGTTGCCGATCCCGGAGTCGGAGAAAGAGAAAGCCGACGAATTGCATAATGCCCTGATCGAGGCGGCTGCCGAAAACGATGAAGGGTTGATGGAGCTTTATTTTGAGAAAGGGAGCTTGTCGGAAGACGAAATGCGCGCCGGTATCCGGAAAGGGTTGATCGCCCGTGATATGTTCCCTGTGTTCTGTGTGTCGGCCGAAAAAGATATGTGTGTACGGCGTTTTATGGAATTCCTGGTGAACGTGGCTCCGAGTGCGGCTGCCATGCCGGGAATGCTTACGAAAGACGGTCGTCTGGTGCCTTATGAAGTGAACGGACCGGCTTCGGCTTTTGTATTCAGTACGACTATAGAGCAGCATCTGGGAGATATCAACTATTTTAAAGTAGTTTCCGGTACGGTGAAAGAAGGGGATGATTTGACCAATATGACTACCGGTACTAAAGAACGTATTGCACAGTTGTATGCTGTAGCCGGTAAAAACCGGACGAAAGTGACGGAACTTCGGGCCGGTGACCTCGGAGCGACCGTGAAACTGAAAGGAACGAGAAACGGGGATACCCTGAATGAGAAAGATTGTGATTATGTATTTCCCGGAATCAAATATCCGAATTCCCGTTTCCGTACTGCTGTCCGGGCAGTGAATAAGGGCGACGAGGAGAAAATGGCCGAAGTGCTTTATCGGATGCACGAAGAGGATCCTTCTTTGCTGGTGGAATACTCCAAAGAATTGAAGCAAATGATCCTTTCGGGCCAGGGAGAATTTCATTTGAATACGATGAAATGGCGGATCGAACACAACGATAAGATTCAAATTGAATTTTATGCTCCGAAGATTCCTTATCGGGAAACCATTACGAAATATGCCCAGGCCGATTACCGGCATAAGAAGCAATCCGGAGGAGCCGGACAATTCGGGGAAGTACATATGGTCATCGAACCCTATGAAGAAGGAATGCCTGAGCCGACGACTTATAAGATCGGTGGTGTGGACAGCAAGATGTCGATTAAAGGAAAAGAAGAATATGATTTGCCGTGGGGAGGTAAACTGGTATTTTACAACTGTATTGTAGGTGGAGTGATCGAAGCCCGTTTTATGCCGGCTATTCTGAAAGGTATTATGGAAAAAATGGAAGAAGGGCCGTTGACGGGTTCGTATGCCCGGGATATTCGCGTATGTATTTACGATGGTAAGATGCACCCGGTAGATTCCAATGAAATTTCTTTCCGTTTGGCAGGGCGTCATGCCTTTAGCGAGGCTTTCCGGAAAGCCAATCCGAAGATTCTGGAACCGATTTATGATGTCGAAGTGCTGGTGCCCGATGAAGATATGGGAGATGTGATGGGTGATTTGCAAACCCGCCGGGCTATGATTATGGGGATGGATGCCGATAGCGGTTTTCAGAAGATCAAAGCCAAAGTGCCGTTGAAGGAAATGCAGCGTTATTCTACTGCTCTGAGTTCCATTACCGGTGGACGGGCCACTTTCACAATGAATTTTGCAGGCTATGAAAAAGTACCGTCTGAAGTACAGGAGGAATTGTTGAAAGCTTATCAGGAAACAGATGACGATGAATAATTTTTGGTGAATTATACGGAAAGGAAAGGTTGTTGCTAAATGATTTTGCATATTTGTTTAAACATCTTATACATCGTTTGTTCGATTGGCTATTTTAGTTCAACTTTAATGTAATTCAGCTTAATGTCAGCCTATTCGCCGTAGGCTGACATTTTTTAATGCAATTTGCAAATCAACTTTGGTACATTAAAGTATATAGATGCGAAATTAATTTATGGACGTCATGTTACAAATCTAAAACGTTTTAAGAGCTTTTACTATGGATATATTTGCAGATTATTGTATTTTATTTGCCAAGTAGTTTAAAATTGTCTGTTCTTATTATTTGGATAGTGAAGTGGGTTAGGGAGGAATTGTTTAAAAAATGAATAAAAAACAGGTAAATGGCTAATGGAATGATGTATTTTTTAATTTTGTTTGTGGTGAATTGTAAGGATAGGGATAGTTGAATTAATTCGTGGATGATGGAACAGCAATTTCAATATTACGCTTTTATCAGCTATAAACGGGAAGATGAGAAATGGGCTAAATGGTTACAGGATCGGTTAAGATGGTATAAGTTACCTTCGAAATTATGTAGACAAATCACCCGGTTGCCTAAGAAAGTATGGCCTGTTTTCAGGGATAATACGGATCTCGACAGTGGGAGACTGGAAGAAAATATAAGACATGAACTCGAGCGTTCACATTATCTTATTGTGATATGTTCACCTGAAGCAGCGCGTTCGCCCTGGGTCGGAAAGGAAGTGAAATATTTCGCTACACTTCACGGAGCAGATAAGATCATCCCTTTTGTCGTTTCAGGGATTCCCTACAGTAATGACATCGAGACAGAATGTATCCATGAACAGATAAAGGCGATAAGCCAGGAAGAATTATTGGCTATAAATGTCAGGGAAGAAGGGATCGGTTCATTTGCGATGAAGAAAAAAAGGGCTTTTATCCGCGTTGTGGCCCGTTTGTTGGATATAAAGTTCAATACCTTATGGCAGCCTTATGAACGTATCCTGAGGATTCGTAAATGGAGTACAGGAATCGGAGTTGTTTTATTCTTATTCGTTTTATTCATCTTGTGGGACTATTACCGGACTAAAAATGAATATTTTGCTGATTATGTGGATAGATGGGGAATACCGGAAGGGGTGATTGAGTTAAGTGCGGAACAGGTTAAAAAAAGAAGTACACATTATCGTTTCGAATATACCCACCGCAGTATATTGGGGAAAGGAAAGGGCACGCTGAAAAGAGTTGTTTTTGCCAATTCTGCCGGTTTTCCTATAGAGCACAATTTTAGTGAATATGTCGATCGTTCTTCTATTCAACAGATAGAAAGCCGAAAAGATAGACGGGGACAATCTGTCATTGAGATTGAATATCAAAATTCCAAACAAAAGCCTTTGATTGTTGCCTATATTGCCGGGGACAGTTTGCAATATGTAGATCTGAAATCATTGGATAAGGGAATGGGTATCGGACTTACAAGTTCTTTTACTTCTATCACTTCGAATGCATTTGAAAGTATGTTTAGTAATTCGAAATCTGAAATCCGGCGGTATCGTTTAATCAGGGACCGGCAAGGTTTCATTATACGTAAGTTATTTAAAAAATATAACGGTAACGACGATATCGCTGCTTGTGATGCAAAGGGAATTTATGGCTTTGATTATCTCCTGGATTCTATCGGAAGGCCCCGGTTGGTCAGATTTATCGGGTTTGAAGGTTTTAACTTTCCCAATAATATGGGGATAGCTTCTAAGAAATATAATTATGACGAATATGGTAATATTTCGGTAATCGCTTATCTCGATCCGGCAGGTAATCCTGTTTTGAATGAACAGCGGTGGGCGACTTATACCAGAAAATGTGATGAGAACGGTAATATTGTAAAAGGTGTATATCTGGGAATAGACCAAAAGATTTGTCCGCTAAGTAATGGTGGGGGAATAATCGGGAAAGAATACGATGAACATGGGAATAGTATTACCGAATCGATTTTTGATAAAGACGGTCAGCTTGCCTGGGGACGGGAAGGGGTGGCAAGATGTGTTGCAAAGTACAATAAGCAAGGAAGAATCATCGAAACGGCAAATTATGGGACAGACGGTAATTTGTGTTTTAACAAAAAAGGATATGCCCGATTGCTTTCTACATACGATGATTGCGGGAATGTGATTGAAATGGCTTATTACGGTGTGGATGGAGCTCCCTGTTTTAATAAAAAAGGGTATGCAAAATGGATTGGCCGGTATGATAAATATGGGAATATGATTGAAAGCGCTTATTTTGATACCGATGGAGAGCCGGTGAGGGATAAAGAAGGAGTTATGAAAGTAGAGGCTGTTTATAATAATAAGGGGTATATTTCCTCCATTAGTTATGTAGATGCCGGGGGAAATCTTGTTCCGAATAAGATCGGTATAGCCCAGGTAACGATAACTTATGATAACAATAATAATTTAGAGAAAATATCTTTTAAGGACGCTGACGGAGCTCCTTGTCCCATTGCGAATGTAAGGCTGGAGTATGATGAATCTGGGAATCAGACAGGGCAGTTCGTTTCATGTCTGGAAGATAAATTGTTCCAACCTGCAGGGTTTAATTGGAGAGCAAAATATGATAAAGGAAATCTCGTAGAGAAGGTATATCTGAATAATGTAAAAGAACCTTATTTAAATCCGAATGAAGGCTATGCAAAATATATTGCAAAATATAATGAGCGGGGTAGATTGATTGAACTTTCTTTCTTCGATACAGAAGAAAAACCCTGTTTGAATAATAAAGGATATGCGAAAGTTTCTTATGGATACGATGAGTGGGGAAATGTAACGGAGATTCTGTTTTTGGGGGTGGATGGAAAACCATGTACCGATTCGAGTGGAGTGGCCCGGTGTGTGATGAGGTATGACGAACGGGGAAATAAGATAGAGGAAGCTACTTTCGATCCGGAAGGGAACCCCTGTTTAAATGCCCAGGGGGCAGCTAAAATGACTGCTGTATGTGATAGTTGGGGAAATGTAACGGAGATGACTTATTGGGGAACGGATGGTAGGTTAGGTCTGAATAAGGAAGGTTTCGCCAAGTTGAATTTTAAGTATGATGAGCGTGGTTTTCGGGAAGAAACGGCTTACTTTGATGTGAATAATAAGTTGTGTATGCATACAGGTGGCTATGCAAAAGTGCTTGAAAAATACGATCCCCGCGGAAATTGTACCGAAGTGGCTTATCGGGATGAAAATGATAGACCCTGTCTGCTGAAAGATGGTTATGCAAAGTTGTCTTTTCAGTACGACGACCGGGGGAATGTGGTAAAACAGGTATATTTCGGTACAGACGATAAACCCTGTATAAATACCGGCGGTTTTACTGCTATTTCCCAAAAATATAATGAAAAAGGGATGATTACCGAGGTCGCTTTTTGGGATATAGCCGAAAAGCCCTGTTTGGTGAACGGTTATTTTATGGAGAAGACTGAGTTTGACGATTGGGGTAGAATAATAGAAAAGAAATATTTAGATACTGAAAATAAGTTATGTAAAGGTGGATATGGATTTGCAAGAATGACGGTAGAGTATGACCGTGCAGGTAATTCGACAGTCAGAGTATTTGACGAAAATAATCATGAAACGATGAAAAAATCGCTTCATGTGAATGAAATAATACAATGAAATTAATTCAATATTCAGGTTGGTAAGAATTTGTTTGATGGTTGAAAACATGTAGTTTTGTCGGATAAATTTAATCGTTGTTATGCATTTATTTTATACGCCGGATATCGAAGGGGATATTTATACGTTGAATGCGGATGAATCCAGACATTGTGTACGGGTATTGAGGTTGGGGGCCGGAGAAGCGGTTTCGTTGGTGGATGGGAAAGGAACTTGGTATGAGGGAGTTATCGAACGGGCGGAAGTGCGGGGATGTGAGATCAGGATTACGGATCGGCGGGAACTATACGGCCGGCGCAATTTTCACCTGCATTTGGCTGTTGCTCCGACGAAGAATATAGACCGCATCGAATGGATGCTGGAAAAATGTACTGAGATGGGGATCGATGAGATTACCTTATTGCATGCAGCTCATTCCGAACGGAAGGTTGTGAAAGAAGAACGGCTGGAAAAAGTGATTGTGGCGGCGATGAAACAGTCTTTGAAAGCCTATTTGCCCCGGCTGAATCCGATGACCGATTTCCGGCAGTTGGTTACTTCTTGCCGGGAGACCCATAAATTTATCGCCCACTGTAATGAAGGGGATAAAAAACGCTTGGATGAAGTGTATCGGCCGGGGGAAGATGTGGTTATACTGATCGGACCTGAAGGAGATTTTTCGGAAGAAGAAGTGGTATTGGCCCGGCACCACGGTTTTGTGCCTGTGACTTTAGGGACGAGCCGGTTGCGGACTGAGACGGCGGGGATTGTGGCTTGCCATAGTATCGATTTTATGAATCGCGTTTAAATCTGAACATATGGAGCATCTTTGGAAAGTGGTGTTTTTGATCGTTTTGTTTGTGTTTGTGCCTCGCTGGTTGTGGAGCCAGGAAACTAAAACGAAACTGGCTCTGTTGAAATATAAAGGAGGAGGCGATTGGTATGCCAATCCGACTTCTCTGCCTAATCTGATCCGTTTCTGTAACGATAAATTAGGTACTGACCTGGCTAAAGAGCCGGCCACTGTCGAACCGGGAAGCCGGGATATTTTCAATTATCCCTATGTGCATATGACGGGGCATGGAAATGTTGTTTTTACAGAGGTGGAAGCCCATAATCTCCGGGAGTATTTGTTGGGGGGTGGTTTTTTACATGCAGACGATAATTATGGGTTGGCTCAGGCCTTCCGGCGGGAAATGAAAAAAGTGTTTCCTGAGGATGAATTGGTTGAGATTCCCTGGGAACATCCGATTTTTAATCAGAAATATAAATTTTCGCAGGGATTGCCCAAAATTCATGAGCACGATGCGAAACGGCCGCAAGCCTTGGGCATCGTAAAAGAGGGAAGATTGGTGGTTTTATTTACTCTCGAAACCGACCTGGGAGATGGCTGGGAAGACCCTGAAGTGCACAATGATCCTGAAAACAGGCGGCAGGAAGCCTTGCGGATGGGGGCGAATATTATTTCTTATGTGTTTTCCAACTGAAAAAAGGTTAAAATAAGAGATAATTATTCTTCGGGTTCTTTCAGTAAATTTTTCCGGTATTCGGCGGGCAGGATGTAGGTGTACGTCGGAGCCGGACAGTCGCGTTATTTTACTACTGGTTTTGAGATTGCGGTAACGATTATAGGAGATGCGTGTATATTGGAAGAATAATGTAAAGGACTTGTCTTTACTTTATCGGGATTATTTTGTTTTTGGGGACTTGCAAGGAATGCTCTTCCGGCATAAAACCCTTCATCTCACGGCAGAGCTAATCGGCCAAGAAAATATAAGCGGAAATTTGCAGCAATAGAAAGCTGGACTCTCCGGATTATTTCCAGTGAAAATAATCTTTCTTAAATCAAGACTAATCTACGATTCAGTAATAACGATAGGCGGAGGTGTTCGTGTTCGGGGACCCGGTCTGATACAGTATAAAACCCGGATAAATTGTCGGACCGGATCAAGGAAGACAGTAGGCCGGTCATTTTGTTCTATCGGTTTAAAGGCTGTCGTTTTGTCTTGAATATTTGCATTGATTATGTCAATTTGACAAAATAATGATAAAAAATTTGCTGAAACCTTTCATTCGGAGAATCGGTATAAGATTTGTAATCCTCTATAAGTGAAAGGAGAGATAGACAATGAATACAAATAATTATACGATCAAGTCGCAGGAGGCTTTGCAAAATGCAGTGCAGCTTGCGCAGAGTAAAGGGCAACAGGCCATCGAGACCGGGCATTTATTGAAAGCCGTGATCAATGTCGGTGAGAATGTTACTCATTTTATTTTCAATAAACTGGGCGTCAATAGCCATAATCTGTTATCGGCACTCGACCGGATTATCGATAGCTATCCCAGGGTTTCGGGCGGAGAAGTATACTTATCGCCGGATAGTAACAAAGCGCTGGAGAAGGCGACCCGTTTGGCGAAAGACATGGGTGACCAGTATATTTCGCTGGAACACATCTTATTGGGATTACTGGATAACCGGGATCAGGTGGCTCAATTGTTGAAAGATAGCGGTTTGACAGAGAAAGAGACCAAAGAAGCGATTGCGGAGCTTCGGAAAGGATCGAAAGTCAACTCTCAATCGGCAGAAGAGAGTTATGATGCCTTGGGGCGGTATGCTATAAATTTGAACGAACGTGCACGGAACGGTAAATTAGATCCGGTGATCGGGCGGGACGATGAGATACGGCGGGTGTTGCAGATTTTATCACGCCGTACGAAGAATAATCCGATACTGATCGGTGAACCGGGTGTAGGTAAAACAGCGATTGCCGAAGGATTGGCACAGCGTATTGTGAATGGGGATGTCCCTTCCAATCTGGCTTCGAAACAGATTTTTTCGCTGGATATGGGTGCATTGATCGCCGGAGCTAAATATAAAGGTGAATTCGAAGAGCGTTTGAAGGCAGTGGTCAACGAAGTGCTGGCTTCCGAAGGCGAGATTATCTTATTTATCGATGAGATTCATACTTTGGTCGGAGCCGGAAAGTCGGAAGGTGCTATGGATGCTGCCAATATTTTGAAACCGGCTTTGGCACGTGGTGATCTGAGAGCTATCGGAGCGACGACCCTGAATGAATATCAGAAGTATTTCGAACAGGACAAAGCGTTGGAGCGTCGTTTCCAGAAGGTGATGATCGACGAACCGGATGTGATGAGTGCTATCAGTATTATGAGGGGGCTGAAAGAGAAATATGAAAATCACCATAAGGTGAGAATTACCGACGATGCGATTATCGCTTCAGTGGAATTGTCCCACCGGTATATTTCCGATCGTTTCCTCCCGGATAAGGCTATCGACCTGGTCGATGAGGCTGCAGCCAAATTGCGGCTAGAGATGAATTCGGTGCCGGAAGAAATCGATGAACTCGACCGGAAGATCCAGCAATTGGAAATCGAGAAGGAAGCCCTGAAACGGGAAGGAACCAGCAAAAAATTGTCGGATATCCAGAAAGAATTGGCCGATTTGAACGATGAACGTACAAAACTCAGGGCACAATGGGAGTCTGAGCGTTCTCTGATTGATGAGATACAGAAAAATAAGGATGCTATCGAACAGTATAAATTCGAAGCAAGTCGTGCAGAGCGGGAGGGTGACTATGGTAAGGTGGCCGAATTGCGTTACGGTAAAATCAAGGAAGCCGAACAACGGATCGAGGTGGTTAAGAAAAAATTAGCCGATATGAAACATGGTGAATCCCTGATCCGTGAAGAGGTGACCTCCGACGATATCGCTGCTGTAGTTTCGAAATGGACAGGTATTCCAGTCAACCGGATGATGCAAAGTGAGCGGACGAAGTTATTACATTTGGAAGAGGAATTGCATAAGCGGGTAGTGGGGCAAGAAGTGGCTATCGCTGCTTTGGCCGATGCTGTCCGGCGAAATAGGGCAGGGTTACAGGATGCCCGTCGGCCGATCGGGTCATTTATCTTCCTGGGAACTACCGGAGTGGGTAAAACCGAGTTAGCGAAGGCATTGGCAGAGTTTTTATTCGACGATGAGACGCAGATGACCCGTATCGATATGTCGGAATACCAGGAGAAACACTCTGTATCCCGATTGATCGGAGCTCCTCCGGGATATATCGGATATGACGAAGGTGGACAGTTGACCGAAGCAGTACGGCGGAAACCTTATTCGGTGGTGCTGTTGGATGAGATCGAGAAAGCACATCCCGATGTGTTCAATATCCTGCTGCAAGTGCTCGACGATGGTCGTTTGACCGATAATAAAGGACGTACTGTAGATTTTAAAAATACCATTGTTATCATGACTTCGAATATCGGCGCTCATATTATTCAGGAAAGATTGAAAGACCTGAATGAGAAGAACCGTGATCAGGTATTGGAGACTACCAATAATGAGGTATATGAATTGCTGAAACAAACCATACGTCCGGAGTTCCTCAACCGTATCGATGAGGTGATTATGTTTACCCCCTTACAGAAGAACGAGATTGTGGATATTGTCCGCTTGCAAGTGAAATCATTGCAGAAGATGTTGGCTAACAACAGTATTACCATCGAGGTTACCGATAAAGCTGTGGAATGGATAGCTCAGGAAGGGTATGACCCTCAATTCGGTGCCCGGCCTGTGAAACGGGTGATCCAGCGGAATTTGCTGAACGACCTGTCTAAACAGATTCTGGCAGAAAAGATTACCAAAGACAACCAGATTGTAATCGATGTGAAAGACGATCATATTGTCTTTACTAATAAATAACGGTAACGCCAAAGGAGACGGTAACAACGGTTCTGGATACAGACTGTTGTTACCGTTTTTTTTATGTGCCAAGACTGTTTCGGAGGTCCGGGGTGAAAGTAACCTTGGGCTTTCTTTATCGTAAAATTCGGATAGGCCGTTGAGGGAAAAATGAGTTTTAACAATATTTTTTAATTTCTAAGGGGCGATATTTGCAAATTTCCTTTATATTTATAAAAATCTTATTTATATCGTATATAAACTTATAAATATTATCTATATGTATACATCTAATATTGGTTTGATCGGCCTGGCAGTGATGGGGGAAAACCTGGCACTCAACTTCGAGAGTAAGGGATTTACAGTTTCGGTATTTAACCGTTTACATCCCGGGAAAGAAAATGTGGTCGATCGTTTTCTTCGTGGCCGTGGTGCAGGTAAACATTTTATCGCTACTTACTCGATTCCGGAGTTAGTTGCTTCCCTGAAGCGGCCGAGGAAGGTGATGATGATGATCCGGGCCGGAGCTCCGGTCGATGAGATGATTCAGGAATTGTTACCTCATCTCGAGCCGGGAGATGTCATTATCGATGGAGGAAATTCCGATTTTAGGGACACGGAACGGCGGGTGAAAGAGGTGGAGGCCCGGGGAATGCTTTATGTGGGAACGGGGATTTCGGGTGGAGAAATCGGAGCTTTGACAGGCCCCTCGGTAATGCCAGGCGGTTCTCCGGCAGCCTGGCCGCTGGTGAAGGATTTACTGCAGGGGATCGCTGCCAAATTGGATGACGGTACGCCTTGTTGTGAATGGATAGGAAGCGGTGGGGCCGGGCATTATGTAAAAATGGTGCATAATGGAATCGAGTACGGAGATATGCAATTGATCGCTGAGAGTTATTTTATGTTGCGGAAATACGGACAGTTGGAGAATGACGAGATTGCCGATATTTTTGCCGGATGGAATAAAGGGGAACTCAATAGTTATCTGATTGGAATTACGGCCGATATTTGCCGGGTAAGAGATACGGACGGAGGATATTTACTGGATCGTATTTTGGATATTGCCGGACAAAAGGGTACCGGTAAGTGGACTGCCGAAGCTGCTCTTGAGGAAAGCGATCCGTTGACTTTGATCACAGAGGCGGTACATGCCCGTTTCCTCTCGGCCATGGCCGACGAACGCTCGAAGGCGTCGGCTCTGTATCGAAGTGAAAATAATGATATTCATGAACATGCCGGTTTACCGGATTTATTGCGACACGCCCTATATGCTTCGAAATTGATTTCTTATGCACAGGGATTCTCTTTGTTGAAAAAAGCTTCCGAGCATTATCAATGGAATTTAGATTACGGCATGTTGGCTAAAATTTGGCGGAAGGGCTGTATTATCCGTTCCGTTTTTCTGGAGCAAATTACCCGGGCTTATCACGCTTTACCCGGTTTGGAAAACTTACTTTTCGACGATTTTTTCCGAAACCGAATACTCGAGGCTTTGCCTGCATGGAGAAAGATTACGGCCGACTGTCTGTTGAGTGGCATTCCGATTCCTTGCATGGCTGCCGCTTTGACGTATTTCGACGGTTTGCGGACAGAACGTTCTTCTGCAAATCTGATTCAGGCGCAACGGGATTATTTCGGTGCTCATACGTATGAAAGGACAGATATGGAGAGAGGACAATTTTTCCATACCGATTGGAATGAAACGGGAGGGAATGTTTCAGGAACTTATAATGCTTAGTAGATGAAGTTTAAAAGTTATTAATCGAGGATTATGATAAAACCAGATGGACAAATATTGGTCATTTTCGGGGCTTCCGGAGATTTGACGAAACGTAAATTATTGCCTTCGTTGTATGAGTTGTTTGCTCGGGATATGCTGCCTGAAAATTTTGTGATTTTAGGTGTTGCGAGGACTCCTTTCTCGGATGAGGAATTCCGGATACAGCAGAAAGATAATCTGAAGGCTTTTTTGAAAGGGAAACATCCTGAAGCTAAACAATTGGATGCTTTTCTGGAAAGGGTACATTATTTAGGATTCAATTCGGATGAAGCAGCCGAGTATCATTTGCTGGTTGAGAAGATTGCCGAATTACGGAAAGCAAAAGATATTCCGGATCATCTGATTTTTTACCTGGCGACTCCACCGCAAAAATATGGCCCGATTGCAGAAGCGCTGCGTAAAAGTAAATTGAATAAAGCGTCAGAAGAAGGAGGTTGGAGGCGGATTATCGTCGAGAAACCTTTCGGGAGCAGTTTGGAAACGGCACAAGCACTGAATAAACAACTGTGTTCGATCTTCGACGAAGAAGATATTTACCGGATCGATCATTTCCTGGGGAAAGAGACGGTACAGAATATACTCGTGCTTCGGTTTGCCAACCAGATTTTCGAGTCGTTGTGGAATCGGAATTACATCGATTCTATCGAAATTTATGCGGCTGAAAAATTAGGGGTAGAAAACCGGGGAAAATATTATGAAGGGGCCGGAGCATTGCGGGATATGATACAAAATCACCTGATGCAGTTGATGGGGTTCGTTGCTATGGAAGCTCCTTCGGCTTTCGATGCCAACCTGATGCGCGATGAAGTGGCGAAGGTGTTCAGGGCTTTGCATCCCCTGTCACCCAATGATGTGATTCGGGGACAGTATATTGCCGGAAAAGCAGGAGAGGAGAGTGTGGTCGGCTACCGGGAGGAAAATGGAGTTGCGGCGGATTCTACGACAGAGACGTATATCGCTATGCGCTTTTTTATAGATAATTGGCGTTGGGGAGGGGTACCTTTCTATTTTTATACGGGGAAACGCATGCAAGAATCCCGGTCTGAAATCGTGATTCATTTCAAGAATGTTCCGCATCGTTTGTTCAGCGGAATTTGTCCCCGTTCTTCTTGTAATGAGTTGATACTGAAAGTGGATTCGCCGGAAAGTATTTCGTTGAAATTCGGGTTGAAAGTTCCGGGATCGTTCTTCGAAGTTAAACAGGTGAGCATGAATTTCGCTTATGATTCGTTGTGTAATACCTATATTGCTAATGCTTACGAGCGTTTGTTGCTGGATGCGATGCAAGGGGATTCTACTTTGTATACCCGCACGGATGCCTTGGAATTAAGCTGGCGTTTTATCGATCCAATCCTGAAAGAATGGGCCAAAGATCCGGCCAAAGGGTTAACTTTCTATCCTGCCGGTAGTAATGGGCCTGAAGAACGGAAATGGTTATTGCATTATTCATTATAAAAGGTAACGATAGATAAAACGGGAACAAGAGAACTGTTTTCCCGTTTTATCTGTTTTTACCTGTTTTCACCGTAAATTTTATGGAAGAACTGACCCTGACGACACCTTCGATTTTGTTCTCGGCGATTTCGTTGATTATGTTGGCTTATACGAATCGTTTTTTGGCTTATGCATCGGTGATCAGGAGCTTGAAAACAGAACACGAACAAAATCCGACCCCTATGGCACAACGGCAGATCGACAATTTGCGGAAAAGGTTGTATATGGCTCGCTCGATGCAAATTTTCGGAGTATCCAGCTTGCTGTTGTGCGTGGTTTGTACGCTGTTTATCTATGTGGGATGGCAATTGGTTGCTGTATATACCTTCGGAGTGGCTTTACTCTTGTTGGTGATTTCTCTCGCTATCTCTATCCGTGAGTTACTGATATCGGTGAAGGCACTTGAATACCGATTGGATAATGTAAAAATTAAAAAGGAGGGGGAAGAGAGTTGTTGAGTTAAAAGAGTTGCTGAGTTACTGAGTTGCTGAGTTACTGAGTTGTTGAGTTACTGAGTTGCTGAGTTGTTGAGTTATAGAGTTGAAGGGGTATAGATAGTTGGATCAGAAGAATTTTTTAGATACTGATTATTTAATCCCAATAACAGAATGATTCAAATAATACTTAAATTTACCTTCCTTTCACAAATTTTCCCAGATCAACAGCATGGCAATTTAGTCATTCATCAACTCTTTTCAACTCAGTATCTCTTTCAACTCAATAACTCAGCAACTCAATAACTCAGCAACTCTTTTAACTCTCTCAACTCTTCACTCCTGTCTATCGATTTGTTGTAAAGCGAAGGCGTATGCTCCGAGTGAGATGGCACGGCTGGCACCCAGTTTTGAGATGGTGATACCGATGCGTTTCATAGGGTCGTAGACTACTGATTTATCGGTTCCGTATATTTTCAGTTCGCGGGACCCTCCTTTGGCAAATTCGACGAATTCATTGAAATCATCCAGGTCGTATACTTTAAACTGAAGCCGGCTAATGGTTTCACCGTTCATGCGTTGTAGTTGTCCCCTCATTTCTTTTAATAAAGCAGGCATGATATATTTACGGGCTGCGGTAATTCCGCCGCCGATGACGATCAGGCCGTCGATCAGTGTTGCTGCGGTTGCCATAGCATCTCCGGCGATTTCTCCGTAGTCTTCAAAAGTTTTTAGGACGGCTTCCCGATTCCCCTCCCGGGTCCCTTCTGCGATATCGAACATATCTTTGGGTTCGAGGTTGTGATCGGTATCTCCGGAATTTTTGGCATATTCACGTTTTAAAGCATGGATCGCCACACCATCTTCACAGATCACGTCGGGGTATTTTTTATTTCTCAGGCAGAAAGTCTCCACACAAGAGTTATCTCCGATGTGCATTTGTCCGTTGACGGTAAATCCGAATCCGAATCCGGTTCCCCAGGTATATCCCAATAAATTTTTATAGCGTTTGGCACTGTTCAGACGTTCCAGTTTGGAGTTGATTTCGGGCAATGCTCCGGCAAGTGCCTCTCCGTAAGCAAATAAATCTGCGTCGTTGTTGATAAATACAGGTATCCCGAATTTGTCTTCCAAAAAAGGACCGAGGGCAACCCCATCCCGGAAAGAAGGGAAGTTAGGCAGATAACCGCCGATGATTCCGTTGGGATAGTCGGCCGGACCGGGGAAAGCAAAGCTGATGGCTACCGGTTTTTCATCCAGAGCGTTAATTACTTCCCGAAATCCTCTTTCCAACGTTTCCAGGCATTGACCCAAATCATGTGAATTGGAAGGAAGAGAAATCGGTTTGATCACATCCTGATTGCCCCGGATAGCTCCGAAAACAAAATTAGTCCCTCCGGCATCGAGGGTAATTACTGTTCTTTTATCAGTTTGATACATTATACTTTTGTTTAAGTTTATAAATGAGATATAAAAATATAGTCTTATTGCACCTACTAAAACAGGTAAAATTACAAAAAATCTTTAATTTTCAGGATTATTCCGTTTTTTCTCTGTTTGAGTCAAGGAGATCGGATGGGTGAACCAAAAGCAAGACCCTTCGCCCTCTTTGGAGTTTACACCGATTTGTCCTCCCATTTGTTTTACCAGACTTTTGCAAATCGATAATCCTAAACCTGTACCTTGAACGAAAGTATTTAATTTGACGAAACGGTCGAATATGACTTTTTGTTTTTCTTCGGCAATGCCTTGGCCGGTATCACAGACATAGAGTTTGAGTTCATGATTCGGCAAGAGTTCATATCCCAGTGTAATTGTACCTTGTGAAGTAAATTTCAGCGCATTGTTGATGAAATTCGAGAGTACCTGAATCACCCTGTTTTTGTCACTGGTTATGTAATAAACCGGGGATTGTTCATCGAATATCAATTTGACTTGATGATTTTTAATCTTGATACTGTAAGACCGGACAATCTCATTGCAGAGTTGATAAACATTTACCCGGTCGTTGATAAATTTGAAAGTCCCTGCTTCAATTTTAGAAAGATCGAGGATATCTGAAATCAATTGTAGTAACAATTCATTATTTTCTTGTACAATCTTCAAATAACCGAAACGTTCTTCCCGGTCGTCCGACTCGGCCAACAAATCGGAGAAACCGACGATTGCATTTAGGGGTGTCCGGATTTCATGGCTCATGTTAGCGAGGAAAGCAGATTTCAAACGATCACTTTCTTCTGCCCGCTCTTTGGCTTCGATCAGGCGTTGTTCGGTTTCTTTCAATTCGGTGACATCATAATTGACACAGATCATGTCCAGCTTTTGGGGATCATCGTTCATTGTGTTACGGATTACATTGATCCGCGTCCATTTGTTGCCTTCGGCAGTGGTGATTCTCAAGTCTTTGAAAAAGCTTTCGATTACTCCGGCTTTCACTTGCTGGATGGACTTCAGGATATAATCCCGGTCTTCAGGGTGTACGTGTTTGTATACACCGATGATTTCAGAGAGGGGCGTCGTTGCTTCTTCTCCCAGATTATAATACCATTGAGGGATCCCATAGCCGGTACGTGTCCAGATGTCGAATCTACAATATCCGATTTTGCTGACCATAGAGAACGAACTTTCGAATTCTGCCAGTTGGCTATATACTTGTGTGATTTCGGTATTGTCGATATTGATTAACAGGTAATTGATCAGATTTCCCTGAGAGTCGTAGAGTTCTGTTGCAGTTGTGTATATTTCAAGAAGACCGTTTTTCTTCGATGAATAATAATTTTTGATTGTAGAGAAAGGATATTTGATGCGGAAAGTAATGGCTTCTTTACGGCGCAACGCTTCGATAATATGTAAAGGAAGATTCGGATTTTCGAACAAATTGACTCCTAGTACCGTCTCTTTGTTAGCGATTCCGAAAATTTCCATATCTTTGGTATTCAGGTCTATCAGGAAACCGTTTTTGTCGTAAAGTTCAATTCCGGCCGGTAAATTGTCGTAAATATTACGCAGAATTTTTTCACTGCGGTCCAAAGCCTGATGAGTATTGAAAGTTTCCGTTATATCTGAAAACAGATAGATGACTTCGTCGGGACGGGTCATGTAGGAAATGAAATGAAAATATTTATTGATTCTGCTGACAAAATGGGTATCGTCCAGATAATCCTTGTTGGGTGACAGTGTTGTTAATTGGAGGAGATTGGATGAAAAATCCAAGCCTAGCGAGCTGGCCCGAAGACCGTTGAAGTTTGATTTTCCGGTGATTTTTTTAGCAGCCAGATTGGCGTCGGTAAACAACAGGTCTACGGGATTTTGTTGTTGATCGTAAAGAATCCGGGCACGTAGATAGCCCAATGGCATATGTTTGTATAGATTTTGCAGATAATCCCTTTCGGTTTGTGCCTCTTGCCGGGATTTTTGAAGCTCTATGCAAATATTGATGATATTGACCAGGGAAGTAAACCATTGACAATCTTCATCGCTCCACTGATGAAAATCTTCAACCACGTCGATTCCTACATATCCCCAAGCTCCCTGAGGAGATACCAGAGGTACGACGATAAGTGATTTTATCGATTGTAAAGCTAAAAATTCTTTTTCGGAAGCAGCTTCTTCCGGTAAGTCGTCCAGAGTGGATAAGACGATAGAATGTCCCGACATGATTTGTTCGGTCCACCAGACATTATCGGTGGTCGCCAGGTCGGTGATCAGTGTCTGTTCCTTCTCTATATTGTTATCTACTACTTCAAAAGTACAAGTCTGTGTTTTGATTTCGGAATCGTATTCGATGATATATGCCCGTCCTGCCTTGAATACCTGAAGAATATCCTGCAAGATTTTATTAATGATTTCGGATGTATTGTTGTTTTGCAGAAAAGACAGTAAGGTATATGAAATATTATTGAGCTGATACAAGAGATTATTTATCCTTAATGCAGCTGCTTGCTCGGATTTGGTCGTTTCCGGACTATCGACGATCTGTATCGAGCCTGTGATAATAGAATCGCCATGCGCATTTTTTTCCTGATGAAGTTTTTTGATATGAATCCAAATTTCTCCTTTCGGGCAAAGAATCGGGAAGGTCATATCGTAGACGTAAGGTTGTTCTAAAGTTGCGATTTCTTCACCGATCCGGAAACGGAAATCGGTACGGATCCTGTTCAGAAAATCTGCAAAAGACAATCGATCGGATGGTAAACCAGTCAATTCCATTATCTGTTTTGAAAAAAAATAGGTCTGGAGTCGGTAATCTGCTTTCCACCATCCAGTGCGAGTATCTGAGAGAATACGATTCATCAGTTCGTATTCTTCTAATGTAATTTCTGGCATTACTTTAAAACTTGTTTAATAATTCGAAGATGCGCACAATTAACAATAACGCACCAAATATAAACAATTGTAAGGAATTAGGGGGTTAAAATATGTAAAAGCGGGAACAATGGATAAAATGGAAAGAGGGGAAAGAATTTCAGCAGTTATAAGGGTTACAAGGGTTTCAAAAGTTTGAAAAAGGAACGCCGGGACGGACCTTTCGTCCCATTTTCGGAAAAAACTAAAAAAGCCACCTTAATAGTGGCTTTTTGCTCCTCAGGTAGGACTTGAACCTACGACCTACGGATTAACAGTCCGCCGCTCTAACCAACTGAGCTACTAAGGAATCACTTTTGAAGTAAAGAACTCTGCTCCTCAGGTAGGACTTGAACCTACGACCTACGGATTAACAGTCCGCCGCTCTAACCAACTGAGCTACTAAGGAATATTTCTCAAAAGCGATGCAAAGATATGGCTTTTTTTGAAAGTGACAAAATTTCATCAGAAAAAAAATGATTTTTTGTTTTTTTTACAAAGGAATAAATTAAAGTGATTAATTTGAAAGGAGTTGTAAAAAAGCTAAATTTGTCACGATTCATTATTCATGAAAAATTAATGTGTGTGGGTATTCGATTAATAATATCGGTGACATTTTTGTTACTGGTGGTGTCTGTCCGTTTACAGGCGCAGGATACGAAGGTATCTCATCCATTTATGTGGAAATCTTTTAATAATCCGGCCTATTCAGGTTTTGATGGATTAGCGGGTGTGAATATCGGTATGCAACGGTCATATTTTGGATATCTCCCCTGAGTTGATGAGTTTTTATGCCGATAAAGTGACAATATTCGATATGGCCGCCGGTATTTACGGTCAGACCGATTTCAATGTGGCCTGGCATGGGGTGGCTAGTTTGGAGTATGGGTTTTCTGTATATCATATCATAGAATCCACTCAGTCGTTTTTATCCGAACACGGGTCTGCTTCTTCCGAAGAAAATCTGTTGAATCGCCGGTATTCGGGATATGTTTCGTATGCACATCCTTTTGCTTTAGGGAATCAGATCAATACAGTGCTTTCTCCGTACGTAATGGTCGATGTGCAGTCGGTTATGCGGAATTTACAATTCGGAGTTTGCTGGGAGGAAGAACGTTTCGGACTGATCGGTCTGGGGGTCCGGGGAGATCAATTCGAAGGATTGCAGGTAGGTACCTTGTTAGTACATTTAGGAGTGAATATTCCGGGAGGACGTGATTCCGGATGGAAGATCGGTTATACCTGTGAAGTCCCGACCCATCAAGGGACGATGTATCAAAATACCAGTCATTCTTTATCGTTGCATTGGTATTACAGGATAGTTCCCAAACGTTGCATCCAGCGTTTCGATAATTCGCCGAACAATAGTAAGAGAGCCAGAATGAAACGGAAGAATAAGGCTTTTCATTTTTAAAATCCGCCGATCACAGGCGAATAAAAAGGATCAGATATGAAAAATCAGAAAAAATGCAGAAAAGGGATATACCGCTTAGCTTTACTACTTACTGTTTTGTGCTCGGCAGTAGGTGGTTATGCCCAGACTCAGGACGATTTGAAATTGGTCGATCCCGGCGGGTTTAAGTTGTGTAATGGAGATGCTGTGAACGGACAAAAGTTGACGGTTTACAATCAATGTGTGCATGAGGGCTTCAAAAAAGGAACTTTTAAAGTAGATTGGGGAGATGGCTCTGCTGTCGAAGAATGGGGAACCGAAGAGACGATGGAGCATGTTTATAGGGAATTCAAAGTGTTTAAACTGAAATTTTCCTGGACTTCATCGGATGGCAGTAAAGTACTCGAAAAAAACTATGATGTACTTCGGCTGAATAAGCCGGATGTCGCATTGAAAGTGAATGAAAAAGGTACTTGTTACGGTATGGAGTCTGAAATAAAAATTATCGATTATGATAAACAGACTTCCGGTACCGTTTATGTCGTGAATTTCGGAGATGGGCGTGATACGACTTTAACACAGGCAGAGATGATGAAAACAATGGGATCGGTGAAACATACTTTTCAGACCGATAATTGCCCGATAACGGTGGAATTGGAGGCTCGGAACGAGTGTTCGGACTACATGTTACCTTTACAGACGACCGTGACAACAGCCGTGGTTATTCCCCCGGAAGCGGCTTTTGATTTTGTAGCCCCGGGGTGTACCGGTTATCCTGTTCAGGTAATAAACCGTACGATTGAAGGACGGGATGTTTACTGTAATACAATAGCAGAATATATCTGGAAATTTGGAGATAAACCTTCTGTGTTCGAAAAATATCCTCAGGTGATATTCGATACGCCGGGAGAATATGAAGTACGCTTGATCGCTTCTACAGGGGGGCTGGAATGTTCCAACGATACAATCGTAAAAGTGATCAGTGTGATACAATCGCCGGAAGTCGGTTTTACAGTCGATAGGGATACCGTCTGTTCGGGCGAAAGTGTTGTATTTACCGACCATTCTAAAGGGGAAAATCCACAGTATTATTGGAATGTTACCGGTAGGCAGACAAATGATTTTGTTTTTATAAACGGCACTAGCGAGAAGTCGGAGAATCCGGTCATTCAGTTCAACGGCTACGGGGAATACGTGGTTGCACTGACTTTGACAAACGAATGTCCTCAAAATGTAAAAGATACGACTATTATCGTACGGAAGGATCCCGAGATTGTGGAGGTTACCTGGCCGGTGTCTTTATGTCCTGATCTTACTACGGGGAAAGCTTTGGTGAATTTGGAGAATTATTTCCGTCTCTATTGGAATGGAAACCCGAAAGAAGCAGTCTGGAAAATCGAACCTAAGGCAGGAATGACCGGTACGGTAGATTTTTTACCCGGTTATGAGGCGGATAAAGAATATCCGCAGGTTTATTTGCAGGCTGGTGCAACCTATGAGGTTTCCTTGACTTTGAAAGGAGCTTCGGTAGGCGGTGTGCTTTGTGGTGATCCCTCCAAGTTGACGATCCATAAAGAGTTGAAAATCGATGATCCTGCGATTACCGACAATATTGTTCCGACACCTGCCCCTGTCGGAGACAACATCTCGATTTGTGACGGCGAAACGGTTAGTTTTGAGAATCATTCCAACGGAGAGGGATTAGAACATTCTTGGACGATTAAGCCAATCACGACGGAATTATACGATCCGGCCTGGAATGTTGAATACCTGGCCGGTTCTCCGACTTCTGCCGAACCTCGGATCAGGTTCAATGGGTATGGAGACTTTGAAGTGACCGACTCGTTGTCTGTCCCTTGTAACTCGAAACGCATTTCTTTCCGGGTACATGTCAGGAAAGATCCGACTATTTTCTTGGCCGATTTTCCGACAGAAATCTGTCCCCGGGATGTATTGAATACGGAGTTGTGTATTTTTTACGAATGGTATAATCATGTGCCCGAAGCACATTGGGAGTTTACTCCGGATAGAGTGGACTTTGTGGACGGAACTTCGTCCGATTCGCCGGAGCCGAAGATTCATTTTCAGGAATCGGGAAAATATACCTATAAGGTCACTTTGCCGGAGGTGGGGTGTCCGGAAAAGGATGAGCATGGAGGTATTTTGACCCGGAAAGAATTGACCGGAGAATTGAAGGTCCGGATTTCAGGTTTGGATGTTACTGTCAAAGAGAAGGACAACCGGGATGAAGTATGCGAAGGTGGGATGCTTATCTTTACCAATTCGGCATCGGAAAAGGATCCTGAAAGTTTAGAGCTGGCTTATAACTGGGAAGTGACTATCCCGGAGACAGGGGAACCTCAGGGGGGAACGGCAGAGGATTGTGAGTTTCTAAAGGGGAATACGGAAAAGGTTGCTCCGATCACTTTTAAGAAATGGGGAACCTATGAAGTAACCGGTACGGTTTTCGGATTTTGTGATACCGTGTCGCGGACTTTACGAATCCGGGTGAAAAAAAATCCGGAAGTAGTATTGGAAGATACGGTTTCTTGTCCTGCCGGTTTTGTCCTTTCGGGTGATACTACGTTTGTATGGTATAATAATACCCCACAGGTAACCTGGCAGATTTATCGGCAGGACGGCACGGACCAGCCGGGAGATTATGAACTGGGTGCGGAGGGGTTGACGAGTCTGATTCCTCGGGTGGAATTTAAACGTCCCGGATATTATACGGTGAAAGCAACTTTGCCTCATGCGGGATGTCCGGCTACCGATCCGGTGGCTGAGGCGGTATACCATATTTATGATCCGGATATTTACGGGGATATTGTCATAAAGACACCTGTTGCGGGAAATCCTTCGGTTGCCGATATTTGTGAGCAGGAAATTGTCGTTTTTGAAAATACAATGCAGGAAGAAGCCGGTGCGCTCAGCTGGGAATGGGAGGTGGTTAGCGACGTAGAGCAGGGATATGAATATATGCAGGACGGCCAGGTTATCGATCCGGCTGTGGGGAGCAGACAGAAGGCTCCTTCGATCCGGTTTACAAAATATGGGGAATACCGGGTGAGAGTAGCTACTCATAGTACGTGTAAATCGCCTGTGACAAAAGAGTTCAGGGTGGTGGTGCATGGTATCCCCGATATCGAATTGGCATCATATATGAAACGGGTCTGTGCCGGAGACGGTATTCCCGTGGAAATGTCCGATTATCTGAAATGGGTGGATACCCGGAATTCAGCCCTTACTTCGAAATGGACCATTACTCCGGAAGTGGGATGGTCCTGGAAAGGCGGAGATCGGGAAAATACCGATTTCCCGGGGATATTATTCAATGATAATGGGTATTATGAGCTTAAGCTCGAGGTTTTTTCGAAATGTGCGGATGAGGGAAAACAGGAGTTTCTGACCGAAGTCAATGTGCTCAGGACCGAACAGCAGGCTAGCTTTTCTGTAGGTAAAGATTCTGTCGGTTGTACGGATGATCCCGATCCGTTTGTGATTACCCTGAATAATCTTTCGGAGGGGGATTCCCTGGCTTATACCTGGACGGTTACACCTCAGCAGGGGGTAAGTTTTGCCGAGGGGGATACGAACAGTGAATCTCCGAAACTCTTGTTCTCGGAGCCGGGAGACTACGATGTACGGTTAGCGGTTTCCAACGGTTGTCATCACGACGACGATTCGGTATTCCGGATCAAGGCATTTGCCATTCCCCGGGTCAGGATCGGGGATATTGCAGATCAGTGTGAACCTTTTCATTTTATCGGGAGAGAGCGGGTAGAAGTCGATCAGCGGAACGACAAAATACAACAGGTACATTGGACGATCACTGCGAATCAAGGTTATGCTTCCGAGGGATATACACTGGTGAATGGAACGGATTTAAAATCTTATTATCCGGATATCGATTTCAAAACCTGTGATTATACCGTAGTCGCAGCATATAAAAATCGTTGTAAAACACCGGGACAGGCTGTTTTTCAGGTGAAGGTCGATAAATTTATTCCTGTGATCCCATTGCCGGATGATACGATCTGTGAACTGGCAGAGGCCCGGATTCTTCGTGCACAGCCGGAAGGGGGCTGGTGGACGTTGAAAGATCCTGCAATTCCCGAAGCGGCTGAAGTGTTGTATACCGAGTGGGGAAATAGTTATTTTTATCCGGGCTTCGATCCCTATGCGCAAAAAGATATCGGATTGGTGTACCATTACCGGAACGGGGCTTGTATCGCCTGGGATACGATGAATATGCGGATATGGCCCTTACCTTATGTAGAGGCCGGTGATTCTTTGAAGATGTGTCTGAACAATCCACCGGTGACTCTGGTGGGAAGAGATTCGGCAGCGGGGCAGGTATGGCAACCCAACAGAGGAGATTGGAAATCGGGTCAAGACGTGTTGGCGGGACATTTGTTTACTCCGACTGTTCCGGGGGATTTTCAATTGTTGTATTATTATACGGATAGCCGTGGGTGTATGAACCGGGATTCGGCGGTGATGCGGGTACATCCTTTGCCGTCGACCGATTTTACGGTGGCTCCTCAGAGTTGTATCCATACGGATGTGTTGTTTACACCCGCTCAGCCTGACGGGAATACATTCGAATGGATATTCGGCGACGATACGCCTCATGGGATATCGGACAACGAGATCCTGCATAGTTATGACATGTACGGTTATCGGGATGTTATTTGTATGGCTCAGTCGGTTTATGGATGCCGGGATACTTCCGAAGCTACCCGTATCGAGATTATTAATTTGCCGCCTCCACCTTTTTTCGATGTCGATACTTTACAGGGGTGTGCTCCTTTCGAGGTCCTCTTTACGGTCGATCCCGATACCTATAAGAGCGATCATAATTACCTGACTTTTCATTGGGATTATGGTGATGGGACGAAGACCGACACCTTGATGCCTATCGTGCCGAAGCCTTATCCGGCCGGGAGCTGGGATACGACCTTTGTTGCCCGGATGACAGTAAGCAACGTTTGTGATACCGTGAGCTACGATACGACGATTACTGTATTCTCGGCTCCGAAAGTTTCTTTTGCTTTGATGCATGAATGGGAATGTTCGCCGGTATTTTTGGAATTGCAGAATACGACTACCGGAAATAATTGTGTATTCAACTGGACTTTTACCAATTCACGAACAGGAGAAGTGGTCGGAGAAACGGACATCCGTAATCCGGAGCATGAATTTACGACAGATGAAACCGCTACCAGCTATTTTATTACTTTACGGGCTGAGAATCGTTGTGATGTGGATGAGTATACCGATACCCTGCTTGTGAAACCCCGGCAGATCAGTGCTCATTTTACGCCTTTGGACAATCCTTACGCCTGTGTAAATCAGGAAATCTTATTCCGGAATAATTCTACGGACACCGTGTCTACTATCCTGAATACCTATTGGAATTTCGGGGACGGTAGTCGGGATACCGTCTGGAGCCCACGACATAAATACGATAAGCAAGGTACTTACCTGGTGAAATTGAAGATCGACAACGGCTGCGGGTGGGATACGATTTCTTCGCCTGTAATAATTTATCCTTTACCGCACTTGGAAATCAAAAGTGAAGATTATCTTTGTGAGGCGGATACATTTACCTTTGTCGTAAATTCAGATCAGGAACTGAAACAGGTGACCTGGAAATTGGGAGATGGACAGACAGGAAACAAGGATAGCCTGAGGTATGTGTACGAAGGATACGGTACCTTTCCGGTAACGGTTATCGGAGTTTCTGCCGAGATAAATCAGTGTACTGATTCGGTCATGAAGGAAGTGGTCGTTTATAACAAACCGATCCTGACGATCGAGCCGGTAGATACTATCCAATGTTCGCCTTATCTGTACCAGCCGGAGATTACCGGAGAGGCTTATCTGATGTGGGATTATGGGGATCGGTCGGGACTGACTTCGGCGAGGGAGCATTGGTATGTAAATGAATCCGATACGGTTCAGCGCTTCCGGGTGATGATATATGCCGAAACGGATAAGGGGTGTAAATCGGAATACCTGCGGGGAGTAGTTGTTCCCAATAAACCCAGAGCGTTATTGGACAAAAAGGTGGAAAAAGGAAATCCTCAAAAAGTGACCTTTATCAATCTTTCGGAAGAATGTTCGGACTGTATCTGGAATTTACCTGATAAGGGGACCTTCCATGCTTTCGGCGATCAGACGGTGGAATTCGGGGAGCAGGGGGTGTATCGGGCCGAACTAGTGGTAGAGAATGTATATGGATGCCGGGATACGGCGATTATGGAACATCGGGTATTGATCAAAGGATTGTATTTCCCGAATACTTTTATTCCGCATAGTCAGAATCCGAAGATCAACCGTTTTAACGGGATCGGGATGGGACTAGCCCGTTATAGGCTACAGATCTTCGATCAATACGGAAATAAGATTTGGGAAACCCGAGCCCTGGAAAACGGTCGGCCTTCGGAAGGCTGGGATGGCTGTAACCTCAAGGGCGAACGAATGCCGCAGGGAATGTATATCTGGCGGGCAGAAGCGATCTTCGGGGATGCCGAGGTCTGGACCGGAGATAATAATGAGTCGGGAGTTCCTGAAACGACGCAGGGGACGGTGTTGTTACTGAGAGAATAGGAAATCCGTTCCGGTAAATAATGGAAATTATAGTTTAACTTTTAAACGATAGAAGATGGATTATTTTAAAGAGGTTAACCTGGCAGTCACGATATGTGACAAAGAAGGGAAGATTTTGGAAATGAACGATAAGTCGCGTAAGACATTTTTAAAGCCCGGACAGGAGGATCTGATCGGTAAAAATGTGTTGGATTGTCATCCCGAGCCGGCTCATTCCCTGTTGGCCGATATGTTACAAAATCCCCGGACCAATGTCTATACTATCGAGAAGAAAGGGGTAAAAAAACTGATTTATCAGACGCCTTGGTATGTGGAAGGAGAGTTTATGGGGTTTATGGAGTTGTCGATGGAAATACCTTTCGAGATGAAGCATCGGGTGAGGGGGGAGAAATAAAAATAGAAGATTAAAAATAAAAAGCTAAAGGTTAGGAGGCTATAAGCTTAAGCGAGAGAGGAGGAAAAAAGATGAAAGGGTTGATTAGAGATATACTGACTTTTTTGCGGGAGTTACAGGAAAATAATGACCGGGAATGGTTTGCCGGTCAGAAACCCCGTTATCAGAAATTGAAAGAGGGGTTCGATGAATTGGTGGACCGATTGATTGCGCAAACTGCTGTTTGGGATGAGGAGGTGAAGAATCTGAAAGCGAAGGATTGTGTATACCGGATTTACCGGGATATTCGCTTTTCGCCGGATAAGCGTCCTTATAAAGATCATTTTGCCGCTTATATCTGTGGTTGGCGGGGACGTAACAGCGGACGTTGTGGGTATTATATCCACCTCCAACCGGGGTGTTGTATGTTGGGTGGGGGGTGTTATTGTCCGGAACCGGCTTTGTTGAAACGGATCAGGCAGGATATCTATGAAAATATCGAAGAGTTTACTTCGATTATCCGGGAACCTGAATTTATTGCCGAATTTCCTGAATTGGATACCGATGATAAATTAAAGAAAGTTCCGGCTCCTTTCCCTGCCGATTTCCCGGAGGCCGATTTACTAAAACATAAGCATTATGATGTGATGAGTGTAAAGCCGGAAGCCTGGTTCGAGAGCGACGATTTACTACAGAAAGTGGATGCAGTGTTTCGTAAAATGTACAAGTTTAACCGCTTTTTTAATTATACGATAGATAATCAGTAGTGAAGAGAGAAATCTTTATTATTTTTGCATAATAAAAAATAGATACTCATATGAAAGTCTTGTTATTGGGAAGCGGAGGGCGTGAACATGCGCTGGCGTGGAAAATAGTTCAAAGTCCGAAATTGGGAAAACTTTATGTGGCTCCGGGGAATGCAGGGACAGCCCAGTTGGCTGAAAATGTCAGTCTTGCAGTGACCGATTTCAGGGCTATCGGTGATTTTATTCAGGATAAACAGATCGATCTGCTCGTGGTAGGTCCTGAGGATCCGCTGGTGGAAGGAATACGTGATTTTCTGGAAGCCGATTCCCGTTTCGGGGGATTGATGATTGTGGGGCCCGGTAAGGACGGTGCTATTCTGGAAGGCAGTAAAGATTTTGCCAAACAATTTATGATCCGGCATGGTATTCCTACTGCGGGATATATGACGGTGACTCCCGATCGGGTGAAGGAAGGACAGCAGTTTTTAGCTACTCTTCGTCCGCCTTATGTACTGAAAGCCGATGGGTTGGCTGCCGGTAAGGGAGTGTTGATCCTTCCGGAATTGGAGGAAGCTCAGCGGGAACTGGAAGAGATGCTGGGTGGGAAGTTCGGCAAAGCGAGTAGCCGGGTGGTGATCGAAGAGTTTTTGCATGGAATAGAGATCTCAGTGTTTGCTATTACCGATGGTAAAGATTATAAAATATTGGGATCTGCCAAAGATTATAAGAGAGTAGGAGAAGGGGATACCGGATTGAATACCGGAGGAATGGGAGCTGTTTCGCCTGTGCCTTTTGCCGATGAAGAGTTTAACCGGAAGGTAGAGGAAAGAATTGTGCGCCCGACTGTCGAGGGCTTGAAGAAAGATGGAATCGACTACCGGGGATTTATCTTTTTCGGATTGATGAATAAGGGAGGAGACCCTGCTGTCATCGAATATAATGTCCGGATGGGAGATCCTGAGACCGAGGTGGTCATGCCCCGTCTGAAGACCGATATCCTCGAACTGTTCGAAGCGACGGCTTTGGGGAAACTGGCCGATTCGGCATTCGAACTGGACGAACGCTATTGCACGACGGTGATGTTGGTGGCCGGAGGATATCCCGGAAGTTATGAGAAGGGGAATGTGATTACCGGACTCGATGATATCGAAGGGAGTATTGTATTCCATGCCGGAACAAAAGAGGCTGATGGACAGATCCTGACTAATGGCGGACGGGTGATGGCTGTGAGCTCTTTCGGAACACAGATGGAACAGGCGCTGAAACAATCTTATGCTAACGTGGCAAGACTGTCTTTCAAAGATATGAGTTACCGTAGGGATATCGGGCAGGATTTGATAGAAGTAAAAGGTAAAAAGCTAGAGGCTATAAGCTAAAAGCTAGAGGCTATAAGCTAAAAGCTTGAGGTTAAAGGGGGAGAAGAAATAAATTGAATGATCGCGGGGAAATACCGGTATGAATGAGTTTTTAAAATCCAGACGGTTATATATGCTTTTTGTATTGCCATTCCTTGTAATGGCAATCGCTTTTCTTAGTGGGTATTTCTCTCTGGAGTCTCTCCAATCGGTGCAGGTGAAGGGAGTCATCAATATGGCTTATATCAATCAGCTGGATAAATCCTGGTTATCGGCAATCGGCTTTGTCATGGTGTTGGGGGTGGCCTATCTGATCTTTTTTCTGAGTGAACGGTTTAAATTGCTGGGACAAACGACGACCTTGCCTTCACTTATTTATATCCTGCTGACGTCGGGCATTATGGTCAATGTCGGTTTTGACTACCTCCTGATCGCTGTTTTTATCGTGACGGTTGCTGTATGGAAATTGCAGATGGCGATCAATGATACGAAAAGTAATGGTGCACTGTATGATTTCGGTTTTCTAATCGCCCTGTCCGTTGCTATTTATCCGAAGTTTATCCTGTTGATCGCTTGGGCTTTCGGGGTCTTGTTCTTTTCGGGCCGTTCTACCTTGAAGGATATTGTGGCTTTGTGGTTGGGAATTCTGACGCCGGTTCTGTTTATTGCTTTTTATTATTTCTGGACGGATCGTTTGGAATTGTTGCCGGCTATTTTTACGGATAACCTGATGGTCGGTGAACATATACATCGTCTGCCTGTAATCGATCTGGTGCGGCTGGGGATGATCGTATTGGTGCTGATCATTGCTTTGACAAACCTGTCGGCCCGTTATTCCCTGATGATCGTCAATCAGCGGCGTGGAATTCTTTCGCTGGTATCTATGATGATATTCCTGTCCTTGACGTTTGTGATTATTCCCGGCAATTATTATGATTTTATGTATATGTTTGCCGTCCCTCTTTCTTTTTTATATGCCCAGTATTTTATTTGCAGCCGGACCGCTTTATTCAGCAATCTGGTGTTTGTATTACTATTGGCTGCCTGTTTTCTGACGTATTTGGTTTAATTGTTCACATCCGATACGGGTACTTACCGTTTAAAAGTGAGTCGTTCGCCTGTACGGTCGGTATAAAAATCTCCTTTATCGTATACGACATGTCCGTTTACCAGCGTCGTTTGTACTTTATAGGTGAACGTTTGGTTTTCCAGGGGCGACCAGCCACATTGATAGAGAATATTTTCTTTTGTTACCGTCCAGGGGGCTTTCCGGAAAATACAAAGATCGGCCTGATAGCCTTCGCGGATAAATCCCCGGTTTTCGATTCGGAACAATTCGGCGGGGGCATGGCACATGCCTTCGACTATTTTTTCCATAGAGATCATACCGCGTTCGGCTAATTCCAACATTACCGTCAAAGAGTGTTGGACCATAGGGCCACCGCTGGCGGCTTTGGTGTATGGACCGTTTTTTTCGGACAGGGTATGGGGGGCATGGTCTGTTGCGATCACATCGATGACGCCCTGATTCACTGCTTCCAAAAGGGCCTGGCGATCGGCTTCGGTTTTGATTGCCGGATTCCATTTCACGAAATTCCCTTTGGTCAGATAAGCCTCGTCGTTGAACCAAAGATGATGTACACAGGCTTCGCCGGTGATTTTTTTCTCCAACCGTTTTCCGCTATCGAGCAGAGTCAACTCGTCGGCAGTGCTTAAATGCAGAATGTGCAAGCGGCTATTGTATTTCCGGGCCAATGAAGCGGCCAAGGCGGAGCTTTTCAGACAAGCCTCACGGCTACGGATAAGCGGATGATATTGTGGTGGAATATCGTCTCCGTATTTTGCTTTGTAAAGAGCTAAATTATGGTTGATGGTGGGCGTATCCTCACAATGGGTGGCAATCAGCAAAGGCGACTCTGCAAACAAACGTTCCAAAGCCGGAATACTATCTATCAACATATTTCCCGTCGAGGAACCCATAAAAGCTTTTATACCGCAAGTGGTACGGGGATTGACACGTTTTATTTCACCGATATTATCCGTTGTAGCTCCCAGATAAAAAGAATAGTTGACTAATGAAGTCCTGCCGGCAATCTCCTGTTTCTCTTCCAGCAATTGCAAGGTAGTGGTTGGCGGCACGACATTGGGCATATCCATAAAAGAAGTAACACCTCCGGCGGCAGCGGCACGGCTTCCTTCCCCGATGTTTCCTTTATGGGTCAGTCCGGGTTCCCGAAAATGCACCTGATCGTCGATTACCCCCGGAATAACGAAACAATGGCTGGCATCGATTACCTGAGCTTCCTGAAGCAGTGTTTCCGGAGCCTGAGCCAGGATTTGGGTAATCTTTCCCCCTTCGATGACCAGATCGGCCTGAAATTGCCGGCCTTCGTTGATGATAGTACCTCCTTGAATTACCTTTTTCATTTCTAATCTTTCCGTGGTTTTATTTTTCCGAACAGAGCCCGCATTTTCATGGTGATGACCCCGAAGACGGCTTCTTTGATAATGCCTTTACTCATTTTTGAAGTACCTAATGTACGGTCTGTAAAAATAATAGGTACTTCCTGCAACCGGAATTTCAGTGTCGAAGCAGTGAATTTCATCTCGATCTGGAAAGCATAACCTTTAAAACGGATCTTGTCCAGATTGATTGTTTCCAATACTTTCCGGGTATAACAGACAAAACCGGCTGTGGCATCATGTACTTTCATTCCGGTAATGATTTTTACATATTTTGAAGCAAAAAAGGACAATAACACCCGGCTCATCGGCCAATTGACCACATTGACTCCCGTCACATAACGCGAACCGATCGACAGGTCGGCCCCTTGCACACAAGCCTCGTAGAGCCTCACCAGATCCCGGGGATTATGTGAAAAGTCTGCATCCATTTCAAAGATGTAATCGTACCGATGTTCCAAAGCCCATTTAAAACCTGTGATATAGGCGGTTCCCAGTCCTAACTTACCTTTACGTTCGATGATATGGAGATTTGTGAACTCTTTTTGCAGTGTTTTTACGATTCCCGCTGTTCCATCCGGCGAATTATCTTCGATAATCAGAATATCGAAAGCGGGTTTTAAAGAAAATACGCAACGGATAATGTTTTCGATATTTTCTTTTTCATTATAAGTCGGAATGATAACTAATCTATCGTTCACAATATATGATTTTATATTCTATTTATCAGATTTACAGATATTCAACGATCCTTTCCAGCTTATTACCCCGTGAACCTTTTATGAAAATAAAAGAGTCGTTTAATGGGTGCGATTTCAGGTATTCCATGAACGATTCTGTATCTTTAAACCAGGTGATAAAGTTACATTTATCAGCGCAATGTTCAAAATTATTCCCGATGAGAAATATCCGGTCGAAATTTCCTTGCTGCGTTAAGCGGACGATCTCTTCATGAGCTGCAGCATTTTCTGTGCCAAGTTCGAGCATTTCTCCTAAAATGACCACTTTATGCTCTCCGGGCATCTCGCAAAAATTGCCTACGGATGCACGCATGCTGCTCGGATTGGCGTTGTAAGCGTCCAGGATGATAGTGTTACGGCCGGAACGGATCAGCTGGGAACGCAGGTTGGAAGGCCTGTAATTTTCGATAGCGGTTTGGATATCCAGGGGATCGATGCCGAAATGCATACCTATGGCCGAAGCAGCCATAGCGTTGTCAAAGTTATAACCTCCTACCAGGTGGGTTTTGACATATAAATCCCCTTTCCGGGTTTTCAGCGAATAGACCAGATAGGGGACGGTTTGTTTGATTTCACCTTTGAGTAAATCTCCTTCTTGTCCATAAGTGTAGCGTTTGTGGTCACGGCTGAGTTGCATCAGCAGCGGATCACCGGTATTGACAAATACTGGTCCGTTTTTCGGTAAAAGATAGTCGTAGAGGGCTTTTTTGGTTGCGATAATATTTTCGTAGCTACCGAAACCTTCCAGGTGGGCATGGCCGATATTGGTGATAATCCCGAAATCGGGATCGGCAATTTCACAGAGCGTTTTGATTTCACCCGGATGGTTGGCTCCCATTTCTACGATACCGAATTCGGTGGTTTCGTCCATACTGAGCAAGGTGAGGGGGACGCCGATGTGGTTGTTGAAATTCCCCTGAGTGGCGAAAGTCTTGAATTTTTTCGATAATACGGCATGGCAGAGCTCTTTAGTTGTGGTCTTACCGTTGGTACCCGTAATACCCAGAATCGGAATGTGCAATTGTTGTCTGTGATAATGAGCCAGTTGTTGCAGGAAAAGAAGACTATCTGCAACTAATTCGCAATCCGGCGATAGGTAATCGGCATTATCGATAATGGCTAAGGCGGCTCCCTGTTCAAGGGCTGCTGCGGCATATCGGTTCCCGTCGAAGTTTTCACCTTTCAAGGCGATAAAAATATCTCCCCGGATAATTTGCCGGGAGTCGGTGGTTATCCGGTGACCCCGGATAGCGGGATATAATTTTTCGATCGTTGTCATAAGCTGATGAAAAAAGAAAGGTTGCCGCTGGAATGAATGCTACGACAACCTTTTGTTGGGTTAATAATTTAAGAACTATTTCTGCGATACTTTATTTTTCTTGCCGCCGGTAGCATTCCCGACATGACTCATGGCACAGCGGAAACCGATGTCGTTACTGGATCGCTTCTGATTCATATAGCGCCGGCTACCCGGGTTCAGCCAATAGGCCCGGTCTTTCCAGGATCCTCCTTTATATACCCGGGCTTCATCATCGATCAGGGTGGTGATTTCCCCTTTTCCGTCGTTGTAATACATATCGTGAGTACCCCGGTCGTTTTCTGTGTTACGCCAGTCGATATCTCCGGAAATCCGTGATTTCAAATCTCCGTCGTTGAAATTACGGTTGTCGGCTGTACGGTAGTTTTCGCGGTTTGCCAGTTCGGCATCTGTCTGATTCCGGTAACGCATCCGTCCCAGACTGTCTTTGGGGGCTGCTGTGCCATCCTCGTTCAGTACCGGCGATTGAAATACATTACCCCGGTAGGGATTGAATTCCGCCATATCCTGGAAAGATAAAGTCCGGTATACATCGGCTACCCATTCGTTGACGTTACCTGCCATGTCGTATAAACCGAAATCGTTCGGCCAGAATGATCTGACCGGTGAGGTGTAGTCCCAGCCGTCGTTGGCCGAGCCCGCAACGCCCATATAATCGCCTTTCCCTCTGGTAAAATTAGCCATCATCCGTCCCCGGTGTTTTTTTTCGGCATATCTCACCCACGAACCGTCCCAGGGATAGATTCGGGAGTTGGATATTCTTTCGTCTTGGGTATTACCGATCAAACCGTAAGCGGCATATTCCCATTCTGCTTCTGTCGGCAGGCGATACTCCGGGAGCAATAATCCGTCTTCCCACCTTACCGGACGTCTTTCTTTACTCAGGCCTTTGTAGTTCTTTCTTACCGTACCGGTATATTGTCCTGTCGTATAAGCTTCCGTATTGAAGTTATTTTCATCTTTTTGATTATCGGGATCATGGGTCAGGATTTTTTTGTCGATCAGGATTTGTTCGTTTACCCTGTCGGTACGCCATACACAGTAGTCCGTTGCTTGTTCCCAGCTAACCCCGACTACCGGATACTCTGCATAAGCTGGAAAACGGAGGTAATTTTTCACCATCGGTTCGTTGTAACCCAACTGGTCACGCCACACCAGGGTATCGGGTAATGCCTTTTGGTATACTTCGGGATAGGTGGTATATACCCGTCGTAACCAGGTCAGATATTCCAGCCAGTCGATGTTACGGACTTCGGTTTCGTCCATATAAAAAGAAGCGATACTTACTCTTTTGGGCGTATTGTTCCAGTCGCCCATGACATCTTCCTGGGTACGTCCCATAACGAAAGTTCCTCCCGGAATGAATACAAGTCCGGGGCCTGTTTTTTGTGCTTTTACATTATTGTACTCGATCCCCCCGTTTTTACTGTCGTTGTATGTCCAGCCTGTGGTAGAAGATTTTTTCTTTCCGAAAATGCCTTTTATTTTCTGACAGGATGTGGCAGAAAACACAAGCAGACAACACGTTGCAAAAACAAAAAATCCATTATTTCTCATCTGTGGAATGTCTTTAGCAAATAGTTATGGTTGATTATAAAACACACGTCGTAATTAATCCACAAATATAGATAAATAAAGTTTTAGATGAAAATGAAATGATTGTATTTTTTCTTCAAAAGCTGTAAAATACCTTGCTCACTCTTCACTACCTTTGTAATTTATTGATAATTTTGCAAGGATAACTCCATATGGAGGATAAAGAATGACCTATGAAAATTAAAACTGGAATTGGAATCGATGTTCATCGGCTGGAGGCTGGTAGAGAGTTTTGGCTGGGAGGTATAAAGATCGGACATGAGAAAGGATGCGTTGCCCATTCGGACGGCGATGTGTTGATACATGCTATTTGCGATGCTCTGTTGGGAGCTACCGGCTTGGGAGATATCGGACAGCATTTCCCGGATACCTGTCCGGCTTATAAAGGGATCGATAGTAAGCTCCTGTTGCAAAAAACGAAAGCCTTGATCGATCACCGGGGATATGCGATCAGTAATATCGATAGTGTCGTTTGTCTGCAACGTCCCAAAATCCGACCGTTTATCGATGATATGCGGCATTGCCTGGCTGAAATCCTGGAACTGGATGTCGACGATCTTTCGATCAAAGCGACAACTACCGAACAACTGGGCTTCGAAGGCCGCGAAGAAGGGGTGTCGGCCTATGCTACGGTGTTGGTATACAAACTTTGAAAGGAAATAGCTTGATTGTATTTGTATTTTCCTGATTTTATCCCTTGTTATAATTTTATAACAAGGGATTTTTTTTGTTTCTATAATTTAAAATGATAAATATTTTGAAAATAAAATTAATTTTCTTAAATTGTGCAAGCCAGGTTTTATTCCTTCAACCTTAAATATCCGGGGAGTGGACATCGGTTCTAATTTAAAATTCAGATCTATGAAAACAAATTTTAAAAAATTAGTTGTAATGCTTGGTATAGTACTAGGTTTTACTTTAAGTGCGGGTGCTATTATTATGGGGTGGGGGTATATTGCCGAAAGTGAAATGCATAGTTTTCAGGAGAATTGTTCGGCAATTCCTAATGCTTATGTTAAAACGGACGGGAAAGAATATGTTGTCGATGGAGTGTTAAGTTATTATGGAGCCTGTGTTTGTCGGGTGGGTTATACCTATAATGAAGCACAAAAAGCATGTGTCGTGATGGGAGAATAGTTTTAAGAACATTCTCTACGTTATACAATTAAATTATAACTTAAAAATATCATGAAGGTAGGTGTTTATATTTTATTATTATTCTTTTTATTTTTTTCGTGTAAACAGGTAGAAACAGGGCATGTTACAGTAATTCATTTACAACCAAATGAGAAGAGTATTTTAAAAGTTTCGGATTATTTCAATCGGGTCGAGGCTGTTTTGTTGCGGGATACCTTTTTTTTCGGTGTGGAAGATTTTATCGAAGGTGCGGATAAATATATCGTTTTGGCTTCGGATCATCCTGGGTTAATGCAAGGGAAGGATAGATATTATGTATTTGATAAAGAGGGGTATTTCCGGAATTGTATCGGAACAGTGGGTCGTGGTACCGGTGAATATCGGGAAATCCGTAACGGATTACAAATGGGGGAAGATAGTCTGTTGAAAATAATCGATATAAATAAATATCTGAGTTATTCATTGGATGGAAAAGTAATGCAGGAGAGCGCATTATTTTCAGCAGAAAATAAAACTCCTATTCATACAAGTCCGAGGTATTTATGGAAGGACTCGCTGGTTGTATTCGAGGGGTATTCGGTTGTTACCGATAATCCGGCTATGTTGCGGGCCGCTAAGCAGGATAGCTCTTGTTTTTGCGAGATATACGCCTTGAAAAGGAATGAGTTGATTCATTCTTACTTTCCGAAGAAAGAAGCAGCTGAATTTTATGTAACTAATCTCGAATACGTCTACCAGGATACGTTTTGTTATTACTATGGGTTAGACCGGACTATTTATCAATTACTTCCGGGCGAAAAGAAAGTACGTTACCGATTCGATATGGGTAAATATAACCGGTTACAAACTATGATCGATTTTTATGAAGAACAAAAAAGTGGTGTGCTTCATGAATATCTTAGTCTCTCG
>NZ_LARL01000136.1:0-2060 GCF_000980295.1 Odoribacter sp. N54.MGS-14
TTATACGATTGAGAATCCTTTGTATAATGCGAGTTTGAATAGTTTCGACCGGGCCAAAAAGGTGAATTTTGTCAATAATTTCAATGCAGAATGGCGTCCTGTAGAGACGGTGATGGTGCGTGCACGTGTCGGTGTGGGAAAAAATGTCAGAAAAGCGGATAAATTCCTTTCTCCTCAACATACTTCTTTCGATTTGAGTGCAAAAAATCAGAAAGGTAGTTATACTTCTACTCAGAACGATACTTGGTATTACGATGGAGAGTTTACTGCCACTTTCGGAAAATTATTCGCCGATGTACATCAGGTAAATGCTGTAATCGGAACAAATTTCCGTTCTTCAGAAGCAAAAAGTGAGGAATATAAAGCGGTTGGTTTCCCGAGTGGTGATTTTACCCGTCCGTCTTTTGCTACCGGTTTCCCGGATGGTAGTAAACCCGAATATACAGAAACCGTAACTCGTTCGAACAGTTTTTATCTGAACTTTGGATATGCCTATGACAATCGTTATTTATTGGATGCTAATATCCGTATGGATGGAGCTTCGGTTTTCGGAAGTAATAAACATTATACCGAAACTTGGGCTGTCGGACTGGCCTGGAACCTCCACAACGAGTCTTTCCTGAGGGAGGTCGATTGGATCGGGATGATTAAATTCAGAGCTTCTATCGGTAATCCGGGAAATCAGAATTTCGATGCATACCGTTCGTATACTACTTATTCTTTCAATAACTGGATTTCTAATAATTTCGGGACTAGTGTGCTGATCGATGCTTTAGGGAATCCCGATTTAAAATGGCAGAAAACGATAGACAAAAATATCGGTGCCGACCTGTCTTTTTTCAATAATCGGTTTAATATTAATTTCGATTATTACCAGAAAAAGACAGATCCTTTGTTGGCCGTCATCAGCGTCCCTTCTTCTGTCGGAACCAAAACGGTCACAACCAATATGGGGGAACAGTGGAATACAGGGTTTAGCGGTACAGTGAAATATTCCCCGATCTATCGGCCGAAAGATCGGATTAATTGGACATTGAGTCTGAATTTCCGCCATCAGAAGGCAGAATACCGGAATATCGGGAATAGTCTGGATCAGTTTAACCAGGAAAATAAAAACTCCAGTCTGGACCGTTATTATGACGGAGGAAGTCCTACGGCTTTGTGGGCTGTACGTTCTTTGGGAATCGACCCGGCAAACGGACAGGAAGTTTTCGTGAAAAAAGACGGTACTTATTCCTATACTTATGATACCAAAGATGAGGTGAAAGTGGGTGATTCCGAGCCGGATGTAGAAGGAGTGATCGGAAGTACCTTATATTATAAAGGTTTTTCTTTTTCCGTTCATTTGCGTTATAGCCTGGGAGGAGATGTATTCAATAAAGCTTTGTACTCCAAGGTAGAAAATATATCCGAGACAAATCTGAAATACAATCAGGATAAACGTGCGTTATACGATCGTTGGGAAAAGCCCGGACAACATGCCCGGTTTAAGAAAATTTCTCTGACTGAGACGACGCCGATGTCTTCCCGTTTTGTCAAAACAGAGAATTTTTTAAAAGGAGAATCTTTTTCTGTCGGATATGACTTCCCGAAGGAATGGATTGAAAAAATCGGATTTTCTGCCTTAAGACTTCAAGCGAATATGAACGATATTTTTAGAAAATCAAGTGTTAAGGAAGAGCGGGGTATCGACTATCCGTTTGCCCGAACCGTATCTGCATCAGTGTCTGTAACTTTTTAATTCTGTGAATTATGAATATCAAGAGATATATAGCAACAATAATTTTAGCTATTGTCCTATTGCTGAATTTCAGCTGTACGGACTGGTTGGATGTAAAACCGGTAGACCGGATGTCCGAAGATCAGCTTTACTCGACAGAAGCCGGATTCAGACAAGCCTTGAACGGTATATATGTGGAACTGAATCATGCCGATTTGTATGGGGATGAATTGTTGGTGAATACGGTCGAGATATTGGCACAACGGTATAAATTCAGCTCTATGGGAACATTAACAAACCAATATCATCTGGCAGAATTCGATTATACCACCGATTATGC
>NZ_LARL01000178.1:0-458 GCF_000980295.1 Odoribacter sp. N54.MGS-14
GCGGGATGATATATACTTTCAGCTCTTTACTACTAAAATTACTGTTTGCTTGTACAATATGTCATAGATCGTTCATCTTCGTTTCTTACGTTTCCGATGGAGTGGAGAATAACGGATTCGAACCGTTGACCCTCTGCGTGCAAGGCAGATGCTCTAGCCAGCTGAGCTAATCCCCCGAACTTGATTCCGTTCGTAGTCCCAGGCAGAGTTGAACTGCCGACCTCTACATTATCAGTGTAGCGCTCTAACCAACTGAGCTATAGGACTAAGTTCAACCTAGTCTGTTTAATTAGACCCGGCTTCTTACTTTCTCTCTTCCGTATCATTACGGAATCATATCTTGAAATAAACAACACCAGCAGTACAAGAACAAAAACCTTATCGATCTTTCGTCCTCTCCAGAAAGGAGGTGTTCCAGCCGCACCTTCCGGTACGGCTACCTTGTTACGACTTAGCCC
>NZ_LARL01000179.1:0-457 GCF_000980295.1 Odoribacter sp. N54.MGS-14
GCGGGATGATATATACTTTCAGCTCTTTACTACTAAAATTACTGTTTGCTTGTACAATATGTCATAGATCGTTCATCTTCGTTTCTTACGTTTCCGATGGAGTGGAGAATAACGGATTCGAACCGTTGACCCTCTGCGTGCAAGGCAGATGCTCTAGCCAGCTGAGCTAATCCCCCGAACTTGATTCCGTTCGTAGTCCCAGGCAGAGTTGAACTGCCGACCTCTACATTATCAGTGTAGCGCTCTAACCAACTGAGCTATAGGACTAAGTTCAACCTAGTCTGTTTAATTAGACCCGGCTTCTTACTTTCTCTCTTCCGTATCATTACGGAATCATATCTTGAATAAACAACACCAGCAGTACAAGAACAAAAACCTTCTCGATCTTTCGTCCTCTCCAGAAAGGAGGTGTTCCAGCCGCACCTTCCGGTACGGCTACCTTGTTACGACTTAGCCC
>NZ_LARL01000026.1:0-38143 GCF_000980295.1 Odoribacter sp. N54.MGS-14
GTGTCTGACGAGCTTGCGAGGAGTTCCGCCGGTCAGTGATAGAAAAAGTTAGACGACCGACAGAAGCGACCGGGTCGACAATTCCGATCACCGAAGACGAATTATTAACGAAATAAACCTAGATTTAAATAACTTCATAAGTTCCCAAAAAAAGAGTCCCCGGCAATGAGGACTCTTTTAAGTTATCGATATTATTTGTCAGCTTGTTTATACAGTACCTTCCCCCGTTGTTCGATCACCCATTTCCCGTCGAGCCGGCGTACATTGTAAGTGTCGTCATCTTCCTGGTTCCAGACATATCCTCCTGCAGGAAGAGTACGGCGGTCGAGCACCGGATGATTATCATGCCCGGGAACATATACTTCTGCTTTTAACGAATCGGCAGCAAAAACGACATAAGCAGCCGAAGAACTGGATTTATCCGTTTCAGACACCAACTGCACGCCGTCTTCGAACAAACGGATACAATTCTGTTTTACTTCCGACCAGGTATAACCTGCAGCTGCATTACATCCGTGATCGTCCTCGGCCACTCCGATGCGTTGGGTGGTATCGACAGGTACATACACGATGAGCAGTTGATCTTTTCCTTTAAGCTGCAACTCCTGATCCGTTACCGTATACTGCTCTACCTTGTTCAATGCCTTTAAATAAGCATCTTCGAAAGGCATATCCGGGCAAAACATCATGGTAGCCCCTCCGGTCTTAAAGGTCATTTTCCCTTTTTCCCCAACTTCATAAGTTCCGAAGAAACGATTACATCCTGCAGAACCATATACCGCACTACTATCGCTAAATACCAGAGTCGGAATTTGCTGAGGATTCTTTACTTCCTTTCCATTTTCAGTCATCGACTTCAATTGCCATTCTTTGGCTCTTAACAAAGTCAGTGAATTGTCACTACTTTTACATCCGGCTACCGCAACCAGCAGCACCAACAACATTAATTTCATTTCTTTCATTGTTTTCCGTTTTTTATTATAATTATACAGTGCAAACTATTCTTCTTCCCTGATTTCAGCAAATAAATCGTATTCGTCTGCCCCGGTAATCACCATCCGGTAAAATTCACCGACTTGCAAAGTTCTCTCACCAGGAATCAAAACCTCGGGGTCTACTTCAGGAGAATCGTGTTCGGTACGCCCGACATAATACTCCTCTTCCTGCCGGTCGATAAGTACCTTCACAACCTGTCCGATTTGTGAACGCCCGATCTCTTCGGCTATACCGGCTTGTATCTGCATGATTCGCCCGGCCCGTTTCCTCTTGATTTCTTCGGGAACATCATCCTGATAATGCCGGTCACACCAGGTGTCGTCTTCATGTGAATAAGGGAATACTCCCAAGCGTTCGAACCTCATTTCCCGGACAAATTCACAAAGTTCCTCAAAGTCTTCGGCAGTCTCCCCGGGATGTCCGGTCATTAGAGTCGTACGGATAAATATCCCAGGTACTTCCTGCCGGATTTTACGTATCAGTTCAATGGTTTGTTTCTTAGATATGCCTCTTCGCATCTGTTGCAGCATATGATCACTACAATGTTGCAGGGCGATATCCAGGTATTTGCATACATTAGGACGTTCACGCATCACCGTTAACAATTCTAACGGAAATCCGGCCGGGTAAGCATAATGCAGCTTAATCCATTCCAGGCCCTCTATATCTGCAATCCGCCCGATCAGTTCTGCCAACCGATTTTTTCCATACAAATCTATACCGTAATAAGTCAAGTCCTGAGCGACCACCAAAATTTCCTTGACTCCCCCCTTTACCAATGCCCGGCATTCTTCCAGCAATTCTTCAAAATCCCTGGACTTGTGTTTTCCGGTCATGATCGGTATAGCACAATAAGAGCAAGTGCGGTTACATCCTTCCGAAATTTTCAGATAAGCATAATGGTCCGGTGTAGTTAAAACCCGTTGATTACGGATCCGCTCGTCGAAATGTTCACCCATCCGCTCCAATACCCCTTTCCAATCGAACTTACCGAAAAAAGCATCAACCTCTGGAATTTCTTCTTGAAGTTCTGCTCCATAACGTTGTGATAAACAACCGATCACATATACTTGTTCTACAATCCCTTCTTTCTTCCGTTCCACTTGTTCCAAAATGGTATTTACCGATTCTTCTTTCGCATCCCCGATAAATCCACAGGTATTCACAATAACCACCTCTGCATCCGAATTTTCTACATCGGTTTCAGTATCATAGCCTGCTTGATCCAGTTGTTTCAACAGCATTTCGGTATCGACCAGATTCTTCGAACACCCCAGACTGATAATATTTACTTTTTTCATATCGTCAAAAATATCTAAAAATACCCAAAGACGCTCTTCGGTCACCGAGGTTTTCAACTTTGGGGAGGGCAAAGGTACAAAAATTAGTTATCTTTGCGCAATATCTCAAATGAATGAATACGACGCAAACATTACAATGGCTTCCAACTTCTGTCAGAGAAGTAAAGGAACGAGGCTGGGATGTTCCGGATGTCATCCTGTTCTCAGGAGATGCCTATGTCGACCATCCTTCTTTCGGAGGAGCTGTCGTAGGAAGATTACTGGAATCTCTGGGACTGAAAGTCGCTTTGGTGCCTCAACCCAACTGGCAGGATGATTTAAGGGATTTCCGAAAACTAGGTACTCCCCGTCTGTTCTTCGGTGTCAGTGCCGGAAGTATGGATTCGATGGTCAACCATTATACTGCTGCCAGACGCCGGAGGTCGGACGATGCCTATACCCCGGATGGACGGGCAGGTGCACGTCCCGATATGCCTTCGATCGTTTATACCCGTATCCTGAAAAAACTATATCCCGATACCCCGGTGATTATCGGAGGAATCGAAGCTTCTTTACGCCGTCTCAGCCATTACGATTACTGGAAGGATACCTTACAACCCTCTATCCTGATCGATAGTGGAGCCGATATGCTGATCTACGGTATGGGAGAAAAACCGTTGACCGATATTTGCCGGTTGATGCAAAAAGGAATTCCCTTCCGCAATCTGACCAACATACCACAGACCGCCGTCCTGAGAGCCGGTGATGAAACTGTCGCAACCAATAAAAAGTGGCGAACGATCATTCTACACTCCCACGAATCTTGTCTGAGTAATAAAAAACACCATGCCGAAAATTTCCGGTATATCGAAGAAGAATCGAACAGTATCGAAGCGGCCCGTCTGATTCAGCCCGTAGATAACCGGCAAGTGATTGTCAATCCTCCTTATCCTCCGCCGACTACCCGGGAACTCGATGCCGTCTATGCTTTACCGTTCACCCGTCTGCCTCACCCCCGTTACAAAGGGAAAGAAATTCCGGCCTATAATATGATCCGGCATTCCGTGACTTTGCACCGGGGATGCTTCGGGGGATGTGCTTTTTGCACCATCTCTGCCCATCAAGGAAAATTCATTGTTTCGCGCTCTCCTGAATCGATACGGCAAGAGTTGGAACAAATCACCGCCATGCCCGACTTTAAAGGTACCGTTACCGACCTGGGAGGCCCCTCGGCCAATATGTATCACATGAAAGGTAAAAATGAGGAAATTTGCCGGTTGTGTAAACGGGCTTCCTGCGCCTATCCGACCGTATGTAAAAACCTGAATACAGACCACGGACCCTTATTACGAATTTACGAAGAGGCCCGTCAGGTTCCCGGCATCAAACATTGCTTTATCGGTTCCGGGATCCGGTATGATTTGTGTTTAAGTGATACAGGAAATAAAGAAGTTGATAAAACGAATAGACGATATCTTGAGACTGTCATTCGTCACCACGTATCCGGACGTTTCAAAGTTGCTCCCGAACATTGTTCTCCTACAGTGTTAGGTTTGATGCGCAAACCTGCTTTCGGTTTGTTCCAGCAACTGAAATCGATTTTCGATGAGATTAACCGAAAACACCGTTTGAACGAACAAATCATTCCTTATTTTATCTCCTCTCATCCGGGTTGCCGCCCCGAAGATATGGCGGAATTAGCTGTAGCCACAAAAACTCTGGATTTTAAACTCGAACAGGTGCAAGACTTTACCCCCACGCCGATGACTGTGGCGACCACCATTTACTATTCCGGTTATCACCCCTATTCGCTACAAAAAATCGACACAGCAAAATCAGAAAAAGAAAAAAAACAACAAAACATGTTTTTCTTTTGGTATAAAAGAGAATTCCGGGAACAGATCATGACCCTGCTCCGTAGAATCCATCGGGCGGATCTAATCCCGAAATTATATGGAAAAGAGAGAGAAAAATAGAACCAATGTTTTAATTATTCAGGACGATTCGTTAACTTTGTCAAATCGTTGGGCATCTGCCCGAATAGTGTATAGAAAATCATATTCCAATGAGATATCAATTATTGCTTATAGTAGTAATTTTCCTGACAGCCTGTAACAGTAAAGTGAAACAGGCTAATAAGCGTGGACTGGAATATATGAAACAAAACCTGTATGAGCAAGCGATTACCGAGTTCGACAACGCTCTGAGTATAAACAATACCTGGTTTCCGGTTTATTATAACCGGGCTATTTCGTATGCCAATACCCGCCGTTACAAAGAAGCTTTAGCAGATTTCAACTATGTCATAGCCAATTATCCGGATCATGCAGATGCTTATTTTAACCGGGGTATTCTTTATGAAAATCTGGGTATTTATGCCAATGCCATTCAGGACTATTCCCAGACGATCAGCCTGCGTCCCGATTTTATCCAGGCTTACCATTACCGGGGAATAGCCCGGTTCAGGATGAACGATCTCGAAGGGGCTTTAAAAGATTATAACGAAGCCCTGCGCCTCGGAAAAAATGTCGATTTAGAAGTTGCGAAGGCAAAAGAATTCGGTTTGAATTCCAGTGCTCTGTATTTCAATCGGGGAGTAGTATTGCAGAAACAAGGCCAACTAGAAGCAGCGGTCAGGGATTACACCGAAGCGATCGATATCGATCCTTCGAGTGCCCGTTCCTATTATAACCGGGCCATTGCTAAAATGGCACTCTACCAATCCGAGGAAGCTTTAAAAGACCTGGAGATCGCTTCCCGGTTGGGCTTTGAAGCAGCCGACAAGGTGATCGCCGATTATTTCAAGAACTAAGTATAGCCCGAAAGGGTATTTAGGTGTGTGTATAATTCGATGAATATGAAAAATTTATTCTTACTTTTGGTATGCGGACTGTGCTTTCAGTCCGTCGGTTCGTTTGCACAGGGATATAAAATCCAGGTGAATATTCCACAAATGTCTAATAAACAAGTTATCCTCGCCAATTATTTCGAGGGAAAAGTTTACGCTGTAGATACGGCCCAAATCAATAGCAACGGTACGGGATATTTCCAGAAAAACAATAAAAAACTGGCACGGGGAATGTATATTCTCCTTTTCTCCCCCAGTAATTATTTCGATATTATGATCGGGGATAACCAAAATTTTTCCATCACAACCGATACCCTCCAGGTCATAGATAAAATCCGTTTTGAAGGTTCGCCTGAAAATACAGCTTTTCTGGGTTTTCAAAAAGTAATGACTTCGGCAACCCAAAAAAGCCGGCAGATCAAAGAAGCCATGGAAAAAGATCCGGCAAAAACAAGCCCCGAAGCAAAAAAGAAATATTCCGCCCGATTCGATCAGATCGATAAGGAAGTCCGTGATCATATCGCCGGACTTTGCAAACAATTTCCGAACTCGGCTTTAGCTACCTTCGCCAATTTTACACTCTCCGTTCCTACTCCTGATTTTTCAAAAGAAATACCTGAAAATACCCCCAACCGGGATTTTGAAATACAAAAAAAAGAATACCTCTTTTCAAAGGCACATTATTGGGACAATACTAATTTTCAGGACAGTACTTTAATCCGCACTCCTATTTTCAAAAGTAAGCTCGACGAATTCTTCAATACCAGAGTATTGATGATTCCGGATAGTGTCTATAAAGAATCGGTGAATATCATTGAAAAATCGAGAGGTTGTAAAGCCATGTTCCGCTATCTGGTAAGCTATTGTTTCAATTATGCCCTATCGAACAAGTATATGGGAATGGACGCCGCCTTTGTATATCTGGCAAAAAAATATTACCTGACAGGCGAGGCCGACTGGGTAGACAAAAAGACCCTCGAAAATATCGAACGGGAAGTGATCCTTACGCAATATAATCTGATCGGCCTGAAAGCGCAGGAATTGAAGCTGCCGACTATGGACGGCGATTGGGTCAGTCTATATGAAACCGAAGCCCCCTTTACGTTATTGCTTTTCTGGGAAGCCGATTGCGGACATTGTAAAAAACAGGTACCTCAGGTCAAAACAGGATTACTGGATAAATTCAAACCTTATGGTTTCAAAGTATTTGCCGTACACACTCAGAACGATAAAGAAAAATGGGAAAATTTTGTTACCGAACATGAACTATTCGATTTTATCAACTGTTGGGATCCTCAGAATCAAACTAATTTCAGGGTATACTATCACATCGATTCTACTCCGGTCATGTATCTCCTGGATAAGGATAAAAAAATCATCGCCAAGAAACTGGATATTGAACAATTTGCAGATATCCTAACCAAAGAATATAAAAGAATCGGTATCGAAGTGAAAAACTAAACGTTTTTCACTTTTTTTATCCCGAAGCCGATTTTCTGAATCAATTTTAAAGTCCCCATAGCTGTCCGGCGGTCATAATCTTTTTCCGTTTCGGATAATTCCTCATAAGGCACCAAACCGGGATGGGTACGAAGTGCATCATTTCTTTCGGGACCATATTTCCATCCTTCGGCCAAACGGCCTGCAGCCCATACTTCATGTACATTTTTTGCAATGATCTCGGCCAATTCGCATAATTCCGAAGGTAGTTGTATATCGCTGACATCTATCGGGGCCGGAATATAATCTGATTTCATCGTTCGATCGTTTTATTTGTACAAAGATACAGATTTATTTCCGACACGAGGTGTCTTAACACCGGGTCTTTGAAACGGATTTTTAGAATAACCCGCTTCTCTCCTTTGTCTATGATCTCCTATTCGGCAGTTCGATAAAACAAAATTCGGGGAAATAAAGTATAAGCGGTTATAAAGATAAGCATCTGAAAAATAAGTCCTGAAAAATACTTATATTTACAGCAGTCTATTCAGCTATTTTGTCATGAGCAAGTATACGACAAATGAAGAAGAAAGCCAATGTCTGCCTAACCGGCTCGGTTTAACCCGTCCCGGGGAGATTGCAGAAGCAGAATTCGAAGGATTCCTGTTAGCTGAAATCATGCTGACCGAAACACTGACTACCGCCACTCGTTTCGACTGTCAATATATCCGCAATATACATAAACTGGCTCTGAAAGAACTCTACACCTTTGCAGGAAGATACCGGACGGTCAATATGTCGAAAGGAGGATTCCTCTTCCCTTCTGCTCTGTTTATACCACAGAGCATGCAATTTTTTGAAGATGAAATTCTGAAAAAATTACCCGATACTTATCCCGATAAGGCTTCTTTAGCCAAAGATGTAGCCATCGTCCACGGAGAATTGCTTTTCATCCATCCTTTTCGGGAAGGAAATGGCCGGACGGCCCGTATCCTGGCGAATCTAATGGTACGCAAACAAGGCTATGAAGGATTAAGGTTCGATAAAATACATTTCAGGGACTACGTCGTTGCCGTACAGCGGGTCAGCGAAAAAAATTATCTCCCGATGCAAAGAATTATAGAAACTATTTTTTGAGTTTTTCATTTACCCGGGCATAAATAGCCTGAACTTTTGCTTCCGGAATAAAAATCCCTTCTATACGGAAAGAAGCTATCATAGAATCAAGGATAAATTTTCGTTCGGTAGGACGTACCGGAGTGATAAAAACTGTGTTTTTCGATATCTTTTTCATGTTACAAATATACAAAAAATCCCCCTAAAAACCTCAAACAAACAGCATTTTTTATCGATTTTTCAGCTATCCGAAATCTTAAATTTCGACAATAATTCTTTTACAATTTGCGCATGAAGCTCTACTGAGAAAGGAACTGTCCACACCAGATCATTCTTTTCACACACCACTGTCAATAATCCCTCTGCAAGTAGATTAGACAGATTAATACTTTTTTCATGTTTCACCTTTTTCATTGTATGCCCACACTCCAAGATATAGAAGTGACCGATAGTCTACCTCTCAATAGTGGAGTCGGCAGTCCCAGAAATAAGAGGATAAACGTATCGGTCACATATCTCTACGCGACATACAGTTCATCTTTCTTATTTCGTAAAAGTTTTGCCGACTTCCTATTGAAAAAGATTAAACTTTACATCATGTTATTACAAACTTAGGTACAACTCTTTGTACCGAAACAAAGGTAATAACTATTTTTAGATAAAAAAGCAAATGAATTATACAATTTATTCATTTTGGCTAAAATTTTATTCTATCTACTTTGGACTATATTATTCCTATATAAAAAAAACCACGCTTTCACGTGGCTCCTTTAAACAGGAAAGGATTTATTTTTTCCGGGAATACTTATTTCCAATATAAATGCAATCAATAATCCGAGCCCTCCGAAGAACAGTACACAACCGCAATAGCCCGATTACCGGTTACGAAAGACTTTTTTGAAATAGTTCAATGACTGAATTCGAATTCTTTAATCAGATACCCGATCCCTTTTTGTTTTAAAGCTGCAGCAGCTTGTTGTGCTTCTTCACGGGTATCGTATACACCGGTACAATAACGCACAACCCCATGGCTTAATTTCTCTGTAAACACTACCCGAAACTGATTGAGGACAGCAGGCACATTTTTAAATACGCCCAACTGCAAAGTAAAAAAACGGCCTTTTACCGCCCTTAATTCCCTCAACTGAGTCTCTCCGATTTTTTTAGTTCCTTCTTCAGCAGCAACAGCCATCTGGTTCGGATTGAATAAAGAGTTCGGTCCCGGCTTATAATTCGTACGCAATACTTTAAACTCGATTCTCCGATTCAATTGCAAGGCCGTTTCCCGTTGCTCTCCTCTCAAACGGCCGACAAACCTTTCGTTCACTACCTCCCCGACTTTAAAGAACGGATATTCATGGGCATCCTTTTCATTGATTTGGCGGGGTTGAGTTTCCCCGTATCCTTTCGCTTCAAGCCGGTCCCAATACACCCCTTTCCCGATCAAATAATCGACCACAGCCCGAGCCCGGTGTTCGGATAAAATCCGATTAGCTTCGTCGTTTCCCACCATATCCGTATGAGCGGACAACTCTATCGTTATATTCGGATTATCCTCCAGAATAGTCAATAATTCTTCCAGATTCTGTCGTGCCTCCGGACGTAACTCCCATTTAGCCACATCAAAATAGATATTAGGTATGACGATCGGTTTTTCTATCGGCTGCATCCCGATCTGTAATTCATAAAGCCGGTCGGCTTTTTCCCGATAAGTCGATACCAGTCCCTTCCCTTTCAGGAAACGGGGATGGTCGGTGACAAATACATACTCACAATCAGAAACGACTTCCATTTCTGCCCTTCCCAGTGAATCCGTCTCTAAATAAGAGACTTCTCCATTATCGGCAGTAACCGTAACATTTACTTTGGCTATCGGAAGTTCGGTCACTGTATTGACTGTCAATAAATTGATTTTCAATTGTTGCGGTATAAAACTAAAACGATAAATATGATCGTTTCGACCGCTTCGTCCCGAAGTAAGCAAACCGTCCTCCGTTCCCGGTTTAAAGGCAATACCGAAATCATCTGCAAAAGAATTTAAGGGTGCAGGCAAATGAACGATAACCTCCTTTCCAGCTACATTCCCCACTTTATACAAATCCAATCCCCCAAAACCATAATGCCCGTTAGAAGCAAAATAAAACTCTCCATTCTCTCTCACATAAGGAAACATCTCGTCCCCGGCCGTATTGATCAATTCGCCTGCATTCTGAGGTTGCCCCCATTTTTCCTCCAGCCTGTCCACATACCAGATATCTTTTCCTCCGAACCCTCCGGGCAGCTGATCGGTGACAAAATACAACCGTAATCCGTCAGGAGTCAATGCCGGATGTCCGATAGAAACAGAATCCCCGCAAATACCAGCTAAAGAAACGCTACCCCATTCTTTTTTTTCGGTTTCCTCCCCGGAATTAGCGGCTTGCCGGATTACTTTATAAATACGGGTACCTACCTGGCTCTCTTTGATCATACGTGAAGAGGTGAAATAAAGTGTACGCCCATCGGGAGCAAAGCACATGACTCCTTCACTCCGGTTGGAATAAATAGAATCTTTCTGCAATTCCGGTTGCAACCATCGTGGTTCCTTAAAACGCTTTACCTTCACTTTACCTTGTTTATCCGTAGATCTGATTTCCTGCACATACCTCGTCCCGTAGATATGGCTATACCCTTCGCCGGTAACCGGGTCTGTCTTTATTCTCTTTTTTCTCGGATCGGGTTTGCGCGTAGAAGCCAATAAAACCCGGGTCGTATCCCCCGGCACATACACCGGAGCGAAATCGCTGTACCTGGAGTTAAACTCCCGCTTCAAAGCTATCCGGTAACGCCCTTGTTCTCTCAGATCGTTATCCACTTGTTCCAGATAATAAAGGCCATCGTTTCCTTTTCCATCACCGAACAATGCTTCTTGTTTACGATAATATTCCCTCGCCGTAGCGGTATCGTCGTTCATCACCGCAAGCTGAGCCACTTTCAGATAGATTTCAGGTATTTGCGGATTGGCTCTTTCGGCTTTTCTCAACCAGTTGTAAGCTTCTTTCAGCCGATTTACATTTTGATTTACCTGCCCAGCCTTTATCGCTGCAAGTGCCTGAAAATCTTTGGATTTTGTTTTATGATAAGCCTTTTCGTATTTCGATCCGGCCTTATAAAATCGTCCGGTCTCCGCCATACGATCCCCTCTCCTCATATAATATTTTGAAGAACAGCCCATCATTCCGACGAGCACACCACAAATAATCAGAAAAAATTTCATAACCACATCCAACTAACCGGCATCTGCCCCGATTTTACAAAGCAGCGATCAATAAATTTATATCTCTGGCTATCAAGCCCAACTTATCCGCAATCACATTCTTAGTCAAAATTCCGTTATAAAGGTAAACCCCTTCCCTTAACCCTGCATCCATCCGGATGGCATTGGTAAATCCTCCTTGCCTGGCAATATGCTGAAGCATAGGTAAGAAAACATTACTATAAGCGATCGAAGCAGTCCGGGCTACCCGCGACAATACGTTCGGAACACAGTAATGGATTACTCCTTCATAAGTATACACCGGTTTTTCGTGAGTCGTCGGACCCGCTGTCTCAATACATCCGCCATGATCGATAGACATATCCACGATCACCGCTCCTCTTTTCATCAACCTCACCTGGGCTTCCGAAACAACGGTATTCTCTCCGTTATCGAAACAACGCATAGCTCCGATAAGCACATCGGCCGAAGCCAACGCTTTATCCAATACCGGTTTATGAAAAACAGAGGTAAATACCCGCTGTCCCAAAACCTCGTTCAGCTTCCGGAGACGCTCGACCGAATGATCGAAGATTTTCACGGTCGCTCCCAGGCCTAAGGCTGTACGGGCAGCGAATTCACCCAAGGTGCCTGCTCCCAGAATAACGATTTCCGCCGGCGTAATCCCACTGATACCTCCCAAAACAATCCCTTTACCTCCCCGCGAATTATTAAGATATTCACTGGCTATCATGATGGCCGAATTACCGGCAATCTCACTCATAATCCGGACCACCGGATAATACCCCTCTCCGTCTTTCAAAATATCGAAACCGACTGCCGTCACTTTTTTCTGCATCATTTCGGTAATGGCATCCTTCCGCATGTCACAGAGTTTCAGAGGGGAAAGAATCACTTGCCGGTCGTGCATATAAACCGTATCCCCGGCAGAAACAGAAGTCGCCTTAAGCACAACGTCGGCAGTATACACTTCACCTAAAGTCTCTACGATCATAGCACCGGCATCGGCATATTCCGTGTCACCGTAATAGGCATTATTACCGGCCCCACGCTGGATCAACACTTCATGTCCCATAGAAACCAGGATATGAACAGATTCGGGAGTGAGACAAATCCGGTTCTCCCCTTTCTCCAGCTCGTTCGGTATCCCCAGAATCAATTTCTTCTGCCTTTTATCCTGAAAAACTTCTTTTTCCTGATAAAGAAACCATTGCTTATTAATCGTTCCCGACATTCTGCCTGTGTTGTCCATAGTCTTAAAAGTTAAATTTCCACCTTCAATTCACGACTTCCATCCGGATTTTCAGTAAAATAACAATCGACGATACCTTCTGGAAGCAGCTCGTCTATTTTTTCAGGCCATTCGATAAAACAACGGTCTCCACTGAAAAAATACTCTTCATAACCGAAATCAAGCGCTTCAGCTATATGGTTTACGCGATAAAAATCAAAATGATATAGGGATTTCCCATTTTTTGTCTGATACTCGTTGACCAGGGCAAAAGTCGGGGAACTCACATCGTCGGTTACCCCCAGACAGGCTGCGACGGCCTTTACAAAAGTAGTCTTCCCTACTCCCATCGGTCCGTACAAAGCAAAAATAGTTTTGTCTCCGACATAATCCAAAAATTCTGCCGCCACTTTATTCAGATCTTCGAGATGATTGATTGTCCATTTCATAGGCTTCTAAATCCATTAGTTCAAATAATATTTCTTAAAAAATTCAAGATAAACCTCTATATTCTTTTTGCCGGTCAATGTCTGCAAATTCACTTCAGTAATAATGAAATTCGTATAATCGACATTTTTCAGCGATTTGAATAATTTCCGGTTGCCGATGACTGTCGTGAAATAACGCATCGCTTCTTCTTTGTTATTGAAACCGGACACCACCATACAATCGTGTTCTTCATCGAACTTCAAATTGTTCAAAGTCAGTCCTGCAAAATTAAATTCTTCGAAAATTGTTTTCAACCGGTAGGGATCGATCGTATTGGGATAGAACAAAACGAACTTGTGTGCTACGCTCTTATTGTAAATATAATCCCCATCTTCAACCCCGATAGCTCCCGCACTTTTCAGATAATGATCATCGAAAAATTTCAGGTATTCTTCCAGGTATTCATTTTCCTGCATAGCTTTGAGATTATGGGGAGTGATCAGGAATACTTCATAATCTACCCCGGCCAGCAAATCGAACAATTTCTTATTTTTCAGGACTGCCGACATATAGTCCAACGCCTGTTTCTTATTACCGATATGCTTGACCACTATCAATTCCAGGTCCCGGTTATAATCCCCTTTTTCGAATGTAAATGCAGGATCCACCTCCTGCAAAGCTTCTACAATGCGTTTCGTATTGACTTCCCGGAAAGGAACAGCCAAAACAAAATGATGATTCTCTTGTTCTTCATTGTTAAAGACATGGGCAGCAGTCCCCCATTTCCCTACAATTTTCTCACCTTGGTAACGATCCTCAAAATAATTCTCGGTAAAGAAATCGACATACTGATCGATATTATTCAATCGCTTCAGGATAGAGAAGTTGTCCGGCGATATAGCGAACATCCGGTAACTTTCGTTTCCCAGAATCTTCAACAAAAACTTATCCGTAGCTATTTTATGCAAATATTCGGAAGCTTCCGAATACTGTCCGAACCGACGAACAACCAGCACCTCTTTTTTGTACCCGAGCTCTTCTTTTTTCATTTCATAACTTTTCCCTTCGGCCATTTCGGCAGCATGAATAAACTTCAAACGCGCTTTAAATCTGGTTTCCTGAACGGTTGTAAATTCCTGTGGTAAAAACAATACCACCCATTGTTCTTTTTCTTTTTCGATTTTATAAGTTGTTTCTTCTTTCCGGCTACGACCAGCCAGTACTTCTTCATCGAATTGCCAATTGCGGTTCGCCTGTAAAGAACGGGCCTGAGCCATTTCCGCTTCGGAATACCGAACAGGTTTTTCTCCTACCGCTAAAGAAGCCAGGATGTCGCTAGTCACCTGCAGGATCTCTTTTCCGGGACGGGCTGCGATTACCTCTTCCAAAGCGTTCTTCGCCTCCTGGGGAGAACCGGTATTTACAACACACATCGCTTTCAGAAACAGCACATTTGCTTTCAATTTATTATCCGGGTACGCTTTCAGGATTCTGTCACAAATTTGTGCTGCTTCGTGGTAATAAACTTTTTGGTAATATCGGTAAGCTTCCTGATACTTTTTCTCTACCACTTTCAGCACATCTTCGACCTGACGGAAATAGTTCGGGTCTTGTAGTCCCCGGGCGAAATCACTTTCAGGGAAAAGAGCGGTCAGCTCTGTTTTATATCTTTCAGCCTCTGCCGCCTTACCTGCCTTGAGAGCGGTCGTGGAAGCCAGATAATAGACCATCGGCAGATTAGCGGTATTTTTAAAACGCTGAATATAAGCATCGAAACACTCTAAAGCCTTTTCCGGATCATTCAAACGGTACAAATAAATTTCGCCGGCTTTATAATAAGCTTCTTCGATCTGTTTTTCAGATGCCTGCAGCATTTCCGGTGTCAGGGGGAGATCCTGCAAATAATACTCCCTGCTCTTTACATCTTTCACTTCCCTTTCCCCTCCCGTCATCTCTGCTAATTCTTCGCCGGTTTCGTCTGCCAAACCGATACTTGCTTTGTTTCGTCTGCGCCAATTGTCTTCCAGCTTACGCCGTCCCCATTTCCGCTTAAAATCATTTTTCCCCAGAGCAATCGTCACGGGATTATAAAAATACCAATCCCCTCCGCTGTTACCCTGCGAAAAAGCATCTCCCCGGCTAAGCATATCGTTACGGCGATAAAAATTGCGCTCGGCCTGCTCCCTTCGTTCCTGTTCTTTGCGAGTATTTTCCTGCTCTTTAATCGCAGTGATTTTATCGTCGATCAAGCGGTTTCTCTCTTCTTCCGGTAACACCGCTATCCGCTGCAAACTATCCTGCGTTTGTATAATTCTCAGATTCGTAACCAATTCGGTCAGATCGGTCAGTAAAGATTTTAGTTTTTCATAATCTTCATAACGCGAATCCATGACAAGCAAACAAGAATCGTAACAACTCTGTGCCTGCACATAGGCCTTGTTTTTGAAATAATAATCCCCTAATTTTACAAAAGACAAAGCCTGCTGATTATCGTTATCTACAGAGGCATGCACGGATTTCCAATACAAACCGGCCGCTCCTTCCTCATTTCCACGTTTATTTTCGATATTGGCCAAAGCATAATAAATCCGATCCTGAAATTCCTCGTTCCGGGAATCCCGCAACATTTTCTTCAATTTCTTTTCTACGGCCGCATCTCCTTCCTGATAGGCTAAAGCCATACCGATCCGGGCATTGAAGACCATTTCATAATTGAAATTGAACCGGGTAGCTTTTTTCAATGCCAGTTTAGCAGCCCCATCCTGATTTTCTTTTACATATAATTGAGACAACAAAAAATTGTAGCGCGGTTTACGTTTTATGCTTTTACAAGTCCTGACCAATCTTTCTGCCTCAGGAATCGCTTGTTCGTACATACCTTGACGCACATAGAAATCGGTTCTCGCCGCAGCAACCATCTCCCGTTGTTTCCGCTTTAATGTGCTCCCGTCGAGCCGGTCCATGATCCGGGCAGCCTCTTCGTAGCGTCCCATTTCCGTCAGGCTCCGGAATAACCAGATCGACACCTCGGTCATCAAGGCCTCGTCTTCGGCATATTGCCTTTGTATAAAACGAAAAGTGTTATTGGCCATCGTGTATTTCTTCTTATAGAAATAAGCTTTCCCCAATAACAGATAGCATTTATCCAACTGGTTATTAAATTCTTTTTTCTTTCGGAAGGTCTGATAATTTTTGGAATCTTTATTCTTTCTCCGCCTGGGTTTAGCCGTGATCGAATGTTTATCGGTCGCTTTAGCCGCCTTTTCGATCACGTAGTCCATATCGGAGCTGCAAATACTACGCGTCTGTTCGTCATTAGATACGAAAACAGGCAAAAGGTGGGTATAATCCTCCTTATGCCTGTTTTCCATATGCTTTATCCCGGACTTCAAAGCCTGGTCACCGTTAAAATATACGTTATAACGGGTAGTCAACTGGTGATAGTTACGTGAAAAGAAATTGTTTCTCTTCACCGAACAACCGCACAGCACCACCATCATCCCCGTTAATATATAAGAAGAATATTTCATTTAGACATGCTGTCCTATTGTCTGGTGACTCTCACTCTTTTTGCCGGGTCGTGATTTTCCTCTACGGCTTTCACAACTTCATCCGCCAACTGCCTGAACGCTGTTCCCGTAATCGAATCGGCATTCAAAGCTACAGGTTTACCTGCATCGCCTCCATCACAAATACTCTGTACAACAGGTATTTCGCCCAACAACCGGAGACCTCTTTGTTCGGCCAGTTGTTTCGCCCCTTCCCGTCCGAAAATATAATATTTATGATCGGGCAATTCAGCCGGAGTAAACCAGGCCATATTTTCCACCAGGCCTAGCACGGGCACCTGTATACCCGGCGACTCGAACATATTGATTCCTTTGATTGCATCGGCCAAAGCCACCTGCTGAGGTGTACTGACTACAATAGCTCCTGTCAGGGCGACAGTTTGTACCAAAGTCAAATGAATATCGCTGGTTCCCGGCGGAAGGTCGATCAGCATATAATCCAATTCGTCCCAAAAACCTTGCTCCACCATCTGTTTCAATGCATTGGAAGCCATCGGCCCCCGCCAGACAGTGGCAGAAGCCGGATCGACAAAGAAACCGATAGATAACAATTTTACGCCATATTTCTCTACCGGCACAATGAAATCCTTTCCGTCGATCTGCTCCATATAGGGCTGAGCCTCTTCGCAACCGAACATTTTCGGAATAGAAGGACCGAAAATATCCGCATCCACCAAACCCACTTTATATCCTTCAGCAGCCAAAGCAACCGCTAAATTGGCCGCCACGGTAGATTTTCCTACTCCTCCTTTACCCGAGGAAACAGCGATTATATTTTTTACCTTTTCCAGGGACAACGGTCTCTCCAAATCCTGAACAAACAGGTTTTCGATCTCTACCTCCGTATAAGAAGTTTTTTCTTTTATCAGGGCTTCCGCTTTTTTCTTCACCGACCCGACAAACGGATCGCTGGCTTTCTGAAACACCAGCCGAAACAACACTTTCTCTCCCTCGATCCGGATATTTTGCACCATATCCAGTTCCACAATATTTTTAGAAGTACCGGGATACTTCACTTCTGTGAGAAGATCCCTGATTTCTTTAAGTTTTTCCTGCATCATAACATTTAAAAATTTAATATCCCTTTAGGGGTAACGAAAATAGTAAAAATAGCCGATTCGCCAAAACGACTCTCCGTCCAGATTAAATCCGGGTATTATATTTCCTCAGCCTGGCCCTTAAAGTCGGATAAGCCGGACATACTTTGCCGACCAACTTCCAAAATGCAGCCGAATGATTCTTCTCTACCGTATGGCATAACTCATGCAAGATCACATAATCGATAATTTCATCCGGTAGCTTCATCAACTTGATATTGAGACTGATATTATTGTCAAAAGAACAACTACCCCAATTGGAAATATTGTTCCTGAACGTAACCCGTCCGTAACGAAATCCGAATTTTTCGGCATAGTTTCTGATCCGCTGCGGCAAATATCGACGGCATTCCATCATATAGATTTCCAGCAAAAACTGCTGAACGATTTTCTCTACTTTACTGAAATCGACTTTTTTAGGAATAAACAGGGTTATTTTTTCCTGTTCAAGCCGATAAGAAGGCTTCGGTTCCTCGGTCTCCACAATCCTCAGCACATGCAACTTCGTCTTAATTTCCGCCCCTATTCCCAAACCGACTCCGGTGTCTTCCTCATAAACTTTCATATCTTTCCGGTTTTTGAGAATCCACTCCCGATTCTCTTCCAGAAATTTCTCCACCTGTTTCCGGCTCACGCCGAAAGGAACACTCACCCAAACCCCACGCCCCGGAGCCATCCGAATACGCAAATACTTGATATTCGCACTCCGCCGGACCTTTATTTCACCAATACCCGCAAGTTCCAATACCTCCATGATCTGAAAAACTATTTTTCACTAAAGAACAATAAAAGGAGGATGCCTTCATCGCATTCTCCTTTTATTGTTTTCTCTACGAACAGCTTAAGCCTGCTTTACCAAATCGCTTAATTTTGTAAATGCACCGTCTACAGAAGCAATCAAATCCTTTCCGATAGTCCTGTAATATCCTTTTCTATCTGCTTTCGCCACTTGTTTTCCAGCATTTACACGTTGTCTTAAATCATTTCTGGAATCTATAATATGCTGTACTATTTCGCTGATATCATCCATACTTTTACCTACAGCCAGACAATTTAAGCTATCGTCAACAACAGCAAAAGTCAAACAATCGATGTCTTTCTTTAATCTTCTAATACTTGCCATAATTTTCAAGAATTTAAATTTTTTCAAAAATAAGAAAAATCCCAGAGATTTCTCCCCTTTCTTCAACTTTTTTTTAGCTCTTAGCTCACGGGGACGCGGGCAGCAGGCTATAGCCCGTCCCTGTGAGCTATTTTTAACAAGTGATCGACAGCTTCCTCCACCGTAGGCTCCGTTCCCAGTAATTTTACAAATAAGCTTCCGATAATAGCTCCGCTACTATAACGGCAAACGGTCGACAAGCTCTCGCCATTAGATATGCCGAAACCGATCAAACGTTTATTTTTCAAATTCAAACGGTCTATTCTTTGGAAATATTCAATCTGTCCGGCTGTAAACCGATCTTTCACTCCGGTCGTCGAAGCCGAAGAGACCATATAGATAAAACCGCCACAATATTCGTCTATCAGACGGATCCTTTCATCCGAAGTTTCGGGGGTAATCAACATAATCACCGGAATATCATATTTTTCACAAAGCGGTTTAACCGACTCCAAGTATTCCTGAAACGGCAAATCCGGAATAATCATTCCATCGATCCCGATTTCCATCCCTTTTCGAAAAAGGTTTTCCATACCGTACTGCAACATCGGATTCAAATATCCCATCAATAGCAAAGGCAATTCAACCCGACTTCGTATACTAGTCAACTGCTCGAGTAATACAGGCAACGTCATGCCATTTTTCAGTGCCTGTGTACTACTTTGCTGGATGACTACCCCATCGGCCATAGGATCGGAAAAAGGAATCCCGATTTCCACCAGATCGACTCCCCGGTTTTCTAACATCTGTATGATTTCGACCGTATCTTCCAAAACCGGATAACCGGCAGTAAAATACACGGACAAAAGATTTCTATCTTTTCTTTGAAACAACTCTGTAATCCGATTCATAACTAAAAAAATTAAGGTAGTTCAGCTAAAAAACGAGACAATAAATGGATATTTTTCATTCCGGGAGCCATTTCGAACCGACTGTTCAAATCGAGTCCGGCAAGCTTCGGATGTTTGATTTTTCCGATCTCTTCTCTATTTTCCCAGGCAATTCCTCCACTTAAGAAAAAAGGTACACTCCCCTCGTACCGGTTCAATAAATTCCAGTCGAACGATTTCCCGGTCCCTCCAAACTGTCTGCTCCGGGTATCGAACAAAAACAACTGACAAGCCGATTCATAAGGCAAAGTCCGTTGAAAATCACCGGCCTCTTCTATACCGAAAGCTTTTATTACCCGGTAGCCTTTCCGTACAAAATAGTGACCCATTTCAGGGGGTTCATCCCCATGCAGTTGAATCGTATCCATCTTATACCTTCGTACTATATTTTCGATAAACCCGGTTTCTGCATTCACAAAAACTCCTACTTTCCCGATAGCTGCAGGTAAACGTTCCAAAGCCCGGGGAGACAAATCACCGGCATAACGCGGTGAGGCTTTATAAAAAATAAAACCCAACATATCGGGATGTAAAGCAGCGACTTCCTTCACATTCCCGGGTTCCTTCATGCCACAAATTTTAATCAGCATATCCGACAAAATTTTTTAAAGCCTGAGCCGGTTGTGCTTCCCGCATAAAATGTTCACCGATCAGAAATCCTCTGAATCCCAATCTGCGTAACGCGACGACTGTCTCCATGGCACGAATTCCACTCTCGGCCACTTTCAGACAAGCAACCGGGACTTGTGAAGCTAACCGGAAAGAAGTATAAATATCCGTCTCGAAAGTAGTCAGATTCCGATTGTTGATCCCCACAATATCCATTTCCGGGGAGACATATTCCAACTCTTCTTCCCGATGTATTTCCAATAGTATTTCCAATCCCAGTCCATGAGCAGCATCGGCCAATTCCCGGCACTGTGCCGGCGACAAAGCTGCAGCGATCAACAAAACGGCATCGGCTCCATAAGCCACCGCTTCGGCCAGTTGATAGAAATCGACGATAAAATCCTTACGCAATAAGGGAATATCCGAAACCCTCCTGGCCATAGCGAGATCCAATAACGATCCTCCGAAATAATCCGTATCCGTCAACACCGAACAAGCCGCAGCACCATTCCGTACATATCCGCCGACCACCTCCTGCACTCCGGCTGCCTCATGAATAAATCCTCCGGAAGGAGACTTCCGTTTAAATTCTGCAATGATCCCTGTTGCCGATTCCTCCAAGGCCTTTCGCATCGATAACCGTTGTCTCCCAGCTAAAAGCGTACTCATCAGATCCCTTTCGGAAATCCTGTTTTTCCGCTCAGTCACTTCTTCCTGTTTTGTTTTCAATATCCGGTTTAAAACTGACATATCATTTTTCATTAAGTTCTACAAATTTACGGAACGCCCTCAGTGCCCTCCCGCTCTCCAGCGCCTCACGCGCTTCTGCAATAGCATCCGGCAAAGCTATTCCGGGCCTCAGGGTACGGATTGCAAAAGCAGCATTGGCAATCACACAGTCTTCTTGTCCCCGGGTAGCCTCGTTAGCTAAAACCCGGTCAAAAATCGCCGCAGCTTCGGTCACCGTATTTCCTCCCGACAATTCCTCTTCCGCCACCCGACCGAATCCGATCTCTTCCGGCAAATAAATGCCCTCACCCCGATTATTCAGCGCTTTAAAAGGAGAGGTCAGCGAAACTTCATCATACCCGTCCAGCGAATGTACTATCGTGTAATTCACTCCGCTCTGCTGATACATATAGTTATACAAACGGGCCAGTTTCAGGTTATATACTCCCAATAACTGGTAGCGTGGGAGTACCGGATTGACCAAAGGCCCCAACATATTGAAAAAGGTACGTACTCCTAAAGCACGTCGTACCGGTCCTACACTTTTTAAGGCAGGGCTAAAAAACGGTGCATGCAAATAAGCGACCCCGCTTTCTTCCAGCGATTGCTGTAACCGACCGGAGTGTCCTGTAAATTTCACCCCATGTTGTTCCAGTACATTCGAAGCCCCACTCACCGAACTGGCACCGTAATTTCCGTGTTTTACAACCCGGTAGCCTGCTCCGGCCACCACAAAACAAGCCGCCGTAGAAATATTGAATGTATTTTTTCCATCCCCTCCCGTACCGACAATATCGATTGCATCATGACAATCCAAATCCACGACCACCCTCCGTTCGAGAATGGCTTCCCTAAACCCGGCCAATTCTTCCGTCGTAATACTACGCATCAGAAAAACGGTCATAAAAGCCGACAACTGGCTGTCGTTATACCGGCCATCGGAAATGTTCAACAAGACTTGTTTAGCTTCTTCTTTAGAGAGGCTTTTGTGCCCGAACATTTTATATAACAGTTCTTTCATAGTAATCAATATATCATATACATTCCCTTTACTTCAAGCATGCAACCAATTCGCCATCATCATTTTCCCCATAGGAGTCAAAATCGATTCCGGATGAAACTGAAGGCCGCGAACATCATAGCTTTTATGAGACAGGGCCATAATTCTGCCTGCAGCATCCTCAGCGGTAACTGTAAGACATTCAGGCAGATTCTTCCGACTTACTACCCAGGAATGATACCTGCCTACATCAAAACTTTCGCCCAGACCGGAGAACATCTTTTCTTCGGCAATCACCCGCACCGGTGTACAAATACCATGAAAAACTTCCGGCAGATTCTCCAATTCAGCGCCGAAACACTCCCCGATGGCCTGTTCACCCAGACAAATCCCCAGGATTGATTTTTCAGCCGCATAACGCTTCACAACTTCGGGTAATATTCCGGCTTCACTTGGAATTCCCGGCCCCGGAGACAAAATAATCCGGTTGTATCGGCCGGCTTCCTCCACCGAAATCCGGTCATTTCTGGCTATATCCACTTCGGCTCCCAATTCATGTAAGAGGTGAACAATATTATAAGTAAACGAATCGTAGTTGTCGAGTATCAATATTTTTTCCATAAGTTCAATTTTTAACCTTTTCACTCATTTCCACCGCTTTCATCAAAGCCCCCAATTTATTATTCAATTCCTGCAATTCACTTTCAGGCGAAGAGTGCGCTACAATCCCCGCTCCGGCCTGAGCATAAAGCCGGTTACCGTAACTCAGAAAGCTCCGGATCGTAATGGCCTGGTTCAATTCTCCCTGAAAACCGATATAGCCGACACAGCCCCCATAAATCCCGCGACTATGAGGTTCTATGTCATCGATCAGTTGCATCGCCCTGACTTTGGGAGCACCGCTGAGCGTACCGGCAGGAAAAGTATCCGCAAAGAGCCGCAAAATATCGGTATTTTCGGAAACGCAAGCACTCACTCTCGACACCATATGAATCACATGCGAATAATATTGGATCTGGCGCAAGAACTCGATCTTTACCTGACCAGCCCCGCGGCTCAGATCATTACGTGCCAGGTCGACCAACATGATATGTTCGGCATTTTCTTTCTCATCTTCCAATAATTTACGGGCCAATTCCGAATCCCGGATATCGTCTCCTGTACGGCGGAAAGTACCGGCTATCGGATCGATATAAGCTTTACCTCCGGCAACACGCAGATGAGTCTCGGGAGAGGAACCGAAAATGCGAAAATGGCCGAAATCAAAATAATACAGATATGGAGAAGGATTTATACACCGCAAGGCCCGGTATACATTAAAATCATCTCCCCGAAATCCACGGCTGAAACGACGCGAGAGTACAATCTGAAATACGTCTCCCCTTTGGGTATGCCGAATACCCCTTTTCACCATTTCCATATACTGCTCGTCGCTAATCGGAGAACCGGTATCGTGCAACGCCTCGAAACCATACCGAGCCATATTATTGTTATGAATGACATCAATAAGTTCCGGCATATGGGAATACTGCCCTTCCGGTAAATTTTCAACGATCGTCATCTGATTTTTAAAATGATCGACTACAATAATATACCGGTATAATATATACATCATATCAGGTATTTCAGCAAACTTCTCTTCTTTCTTCCGGATACGGACAGCTTCAAAATAACGTACGGCATCATAGGCCGTATACCCGAAAAAACCGTTGATCCCGGTCAGGTTTGTTTCGGTCTCGAACGAAGCGATATAATCTTTCAGGATTTCGATAACATCCACGCCTTCTGTAAGAGCATCCGTCAGTTGCCGGCCATCGGGAAAACGACGTACGATCTGTTCCTTCGTTACCGAAAAATCGGCCATCGGTTCCACGCCGATAAAAGAAAAACTATTTTGAGTCGTATGATAATCCGAACTTTCCAGCAAAGCCGATTGTGGAAATAAGTCGCGTACCTTCAGGTAAATTCCCACAGGAGTCTGCAAGTCGGCCGGAAGAATACGGGTGATTGTTTTAATTCTATATTTCATAAGTGTAAAAATTTATTCATCCTTTTGTAGGTCTGTATATCTTTATCACCCCGACCGGACAAATTAATGACAACGATCTCTTCCGGCCGGAATGTTTTTTGTTCCAGAACTGCCAGGGCATGGGCCGATTCCAAAGCCGGGATGATACCTTCCATTTCTGTCAGGCAAAAAGCGGCATTCAACGCTTCTTCGTCCGTAACAGCCAATACTTCAGCGCGTTTTTCTTCTGCCAGAAATGCATGTAAAGGGCCGATTCCCGGATAATCCAGTCCGGCAGAAACAGAATAGGGTTCGACAATCTGTCCGTCGTCCGTTTGCATCACCAACGTACAGCTTCCATGGATAATACCTTCTTTTCCCAAATGGATCGTAGCTGCCGACTCTCCGCTTCCCAAACCTTTTCCGGCAGCCTCGGCAGCAATCAACCCAACTTCGGGAGAATGCAGAAAATGGTAGAAAGCCCCGGCAGCATTACTTCCTCCTCCCACGCAAGCTATTACATAATCGGGTTCTTCCCTTCCTTCTTTTTCCAACAATTGCTTTCTGATCTCTTCGCTGATCACCGACTGAAAACGAGCCACCATATCCGGATAAGGGTGAGGTCCCACTGTCGACCCGATGATATAATAAGTATCCGCGGGGTTACAACACCAGTCGCGGATCGCTTCGTTGGTGGCATCTTTCAGCGTTTTATTGCCACTTTCAACAGCTACCACCTTCGCTCCCAACATCTCCATTTTTTCAACATTAGGTTGTTGCCGGACCACATCGGTCGCTCCCATATAAACGATACATTCCATATTCATCAGGGCACATACAGTAGCCGTCGCTACTCCGTGCTGCCCGGCTCCGGTTTCGGCAATGATCCTCTTCTTTCCCATACGCCGGGCCAATAGAATCTGACCGATCGTATTGTTGATCTTGTGGGCTCCGGTATGATTCAGATCCTCGCGCTTGAGATAAATCCGGGTACCGTACTTTTCACTCAGCCGACGGGCATAATAAAGCGGACTGGGACGACCGACATAATCCCTTAATAATAGCCTGAACTCCTGCTGAAAAGACTCATCTTCCATTTCCCGCAAATAACATTCACGTAATTTTTCTACATTCGCATGTAAAATTTCAGGAACATAAGCACCACCAAACCTACCGTAAAACCCCTGGTCGTTTACATTAAAATTTTTCATATGATTTACTTTTGGAATTTTCATTAAGGACAAAAAACAAAAAAGGCTACCGGTGTTCCGATAGCCTCCATATGCTGATAATATAGTTCCTTCACTGATATTACTGACCAGACATCATAAAGCGTGCGTCCCACCGGTTTATTCCCGAAAGGCGCCACCACCATGCTTTATTTGTCAGTAATAAATTCATATTTTGTTCTTTTCAACGGAGCAAAGATGAAAAACTTTTTTCTAAAATCAAACAATCGGAAAGATTTTTCTTCAAAAATAAATCAACGGCCCCAATCGGTCCGGGCCTCGAGCAGCATATCCAAAACAACGATAGCCGCCATAGCTTCGACTACAGGCACAGCGCGGGGAATAACACAAGGATCATGGCGTCCGTGTGCTTCCAGAGTAACTTCTTTCCCATCACGTGTCACCGTTTCCTGACGTTTCATAATAGTGGCGACCGGCTTGAAAGCTACCCGGAAATAGATATCTTCTCCGTTCGTCACGCCCCCCTGTATACCTCCCGAGCGATTCGTCACCGTGTGTACTTCACTTCCTTTCATGACAAAAGAATCGTTATGCCCGCTTCCCTGCATAGAGGCTGCTGCAAATCCGCTTCCGTATTCAAAACCTTTGGTTGCGTTGATACTCATCATTGCATGCGCCAGTCTTGCCTGAAAACGGTCGAACACCGGTTCGCCTAACCCGGCAGGTACCCCCTGAATCACACAACTGACTATTCCACCGACACTATCCCCTTCATCCCGCAGCTGCCGGATCAATGCAATCATTTCTTCAGCAATCCCGGCGTCAGGACAACGTACGATGTTATCTTCTGCCCGCTCCAAGGGCAACTCCTGATAAGGCCGGGTAACAGCAATCGGTCCGACTTGTGAAGTATATGCCCGAATGCTTATCCCGTAACCGGCCAACACCTGTTTGGCAACAGCCCCGGCAACGACTCGGGCAATGTGTTCCCGGGCCGACGAACGTCCGCCTCCCCGATAATCCCGGATACCGTATTTCTTTTCCCAGGTATAATCGGCATGAGAAGGACGGTATAAATCTTTCAGATGATTATAATCCTTACTATTCTGATTCTGATTTCTCACCAGAAATCCGATCGGCATGCCGGTAGATTTTCCTTCAAATATTCCGGAAAGAATCTCTACGGTGTCTTCTTCCTTCCGGGGGGTAGAAACCTCCGACTGACCGGGCCGCCGCCGGTTCAACTCACCTTGAATAAAATCAGCAGACAAGGCGATTCCTGCCGGACAACCGTCGATAACCCCTCCAACAGCACTACCGTGTGACTCTCCGAACGACATCAGCCGAAAAAATTTTCCTATAGAATTACCGGACATAAAAAGTAGAAAGTATTCCTTATATATTTAGTGACATCCTCCGCATCCGCAGCCCTCGTCGTGGGATCCGCAACCTCCTTCAGAACCACAGCCACTACACCCCCCGCATTTATGCGAATGTAAAGCTTCCAGTTCTTCATCCGTTGCATCACGGACACCTAATATCTCACCCTTGAAAAACAAATCTTTACCGGCCAGGGGATGATTAAAATCGATACGTACTTCCTCGTCACCGATAGACAGGATCTTGCCCTGCAAACGTCTTCCGACACTATCCATCATCGGTAAAACATGGCCGACCACCATCTCTTCAGCTTCTACATCTTTAAATATTTCCTGGGGTAAATCCACAATCATATCTTCGTTCACCAGTCCATAAGCATGGGCTGCCGGAATGCTGAAATCGAATTTATCCCCTTCATTTTTATCCAGAAGGTTCATTTCAAAATATTCTAAAGTCTGCCCTTGTCCACAGATAAAATCCAAGGGCCGGTCTGCACCTGCTGCTTCGAGTAACTCTCCGTTTTGTTCCGTTCTTAATTCGTAACTTACGGATACCATCTTATTTTTCGTAATCATTCTTTTTATTGATTTGGTTTTGCACAAAAGTACGATAAAATAATTGAAAAATTTCTCCCCTATTTCCAAAAAAATGGTACTTTCGCACTAATTTACATTTTTTGAAGATGCGCCATTACGATTATATTATAGCAGGGAGTGGATTGGCAGGGCTTTACACGGCCTATCACGCTGCCGCTTATGGAAAAGTTGCTTTGCTGACCAAATCCGGTATTACAGAGAGCAACTCTTATTTTGCACAGGGTGGAATCGCCGCCGTTACAGACGAAGACGATGCTCCTGCACTTCACTTCGAGGACACGATTATTGCCGGACGCGGGCTTTGCGATTACCCAGCTGTCGATATTTTAGTGAACGAAGGTCCGCAACGGATACATGAACTCATAGAGGCAGGTATGCATTTCGATATGGAAGACGGCAGCCTCGCCTTGGGGTTGGAAGGCGGACATCACCGGAAAAGAATTCTTCATGCCGGCGGTGACGCGACAGGACGTATGGTGACCAGTTTTATGATCAGCAAAGTCATCAATAATCCGAAGATAGATATTTTCGAAAATCATTCCGTGATCGGTATCCTTCAGGAAAATCAGGAATGTTACGGCGTACGGGCCTGGAATTTAGTGACAGAAAGCGAAGAACTGTTTTATGCCGACAATACCTTCCTCACTTTAGGAGGCACTTCGGCTATTTACAAACGGACCACCAATCCGCATACCACGATCGGAGACGGACTTGCTCTGGCTTTTAATGCAGGTTGTGAAATCGCCGATATGGAATTCATTCAATTTCATCCTTCGGCCATCTATACCGAATCGGAAGAGGCATTTCTAATCAGTGAGGCAGTCCGGGGTGAAGGGGCTTATCTGATCGATCAAAACGGAGAACGCTTTATGCCGGCGATTCACGAATTGGCCGAACTGGCCCCCCGGGATATCGTCGCTCAATCTATTTACCGCCAGATGCTGAAATACGATCAGGAGTACGTCTGGTTGTCCCTCAAACACCTCGATCCTCAGGTGGTGAAACACCGCTTTCCGAATATTTATGAAAAATGCCAGGAATTGGGTATCGATATGTGCGACCGGATCCCCGTAGCACCGGCAGCTCATTATATGGTAGGGGGAGTGAGGACGGACACCCATGGACAGACCAACATCAAACGTCTGTTTATCTGCGGCGAACTGGCCTCTTCGGGAATCATGGGAGCCAATCGGCTCGCCTCCAACTCGTTGATCGAATGTCTGGTATTCGGGAAACGGGCCATCGAGGCTTCACGGAAAAATCTGAAAACCTCTCCTACCCAGGTATTCAAACCGATCTATCATTGCAATGACAATTATGCTGCGCTTTATGTCCATTTGAAAAAAGAGATTTCGCGGATAATGACCGATTATGCCGGCATCATCCGGAATGCAGAAAAACTGAAACAGGGATTGAACGAATTGGAAAGTCTGGAAGACAATCTGCCCCGGGAAATAAACGAATATTACACCCTGATTTGCCGTAACCTGATTACAGTTGCCAGGTTGATTATCCGTTCTGCCCTTTACCGTCAGGAAAGCCGTGGAGGACATTTCCGGGAAGATTATCCCTGTAGCGATGCTTCCTATCTTTTTCATATCGTACAACAGAAAGAAAAAGACCTCCGTACCCTACCTGTCAATACTAAAAAGTCTTTAAACTGAAAATCACTATAAAATGACACAATACGACCAATTAATCGACCGCCTGATCGACCTCGCCATAGAGGAAGACATCGCTACCGGAGATGTAACGACCAACTCCATCATCCCGGCTCATTCCCGGGCCGTTGCAGAAATGAAAATGAAAGCCGACGGTGTAATTTCCGGACTGGCGATAGCCAAACGGGTGTATGAAAAATTCGAGAAAGACATCCTTTGGGACGCCAAAGTAAAAGACGGGGATCGGGTAAAAAAAGGCGATATTATCCTGCGTATCGAAGCCAGCTACCGTTGCCTCTTATTAGGAGAAAGGCTTTCGCTGAACATCTTGCAACGCATGTCGGGCATCGCTACGGAAACGGCCAGATACGTCGAAGAATTAGCCGGTACTCACACCCAATTACTGGACACCCGGAAAACAGCTCCGGGCTTACGGGTATTGGACAAAATGGCCGTTAAAGACGGAGGAGCGACCAACCACCGGATGGGATTATACGATATGGCCATGATCAAAGACAACCACATTAAGGTGGCCGGAGGAATTACCAATGCGGTCAATGCGGTCAGAGCCCATATTCCGGCCGGTATCAAAATCGAAGTAGAAACGACCAATCTGGCCGAAGTGCGCGAAGCCCTCGCTATGCATGCCGATATTATCATGCTGGACAATATGAGTAACGCCGAGATGGCCGAAGCGGTGAAAATCATTCACGGACAGGCCAAAACCGAAGCTTCCGGAAATATGAGTATTCCCCGTTTAAAAGAAGTGGCAGCCACCGGAGTCGACTTTATCAGCGTCGGTGCCTTAACTCACTCCGTAACGGCTTTGGACATCAGTATGAATATTCAAAAAAACTAATTTCATGAAATCAGCACTCAAATTATTTATCATCGGATGTCTTGTATTGATTTTCTGTCAATGTAGTATGAACAAAGACAGCTATTTAAAAGACTTCGAAAAGTTTATCACCCAAACAGAAAAAAACTGTACCACCCTGTCCGATCCTGAATGGGAAAAAATACAGGCCCGGTTCAACGATTATACAGAAAAATATTACGAACAGTTTAAAGAGGAATTGAGTGTAAACGAAAAAATATCCATCAGTATTTTAAAATCTAAATTTTCAACGCTCATTCTAAAACGGGAGAGTAAAAAAATTCAGGAAGAAATGAAGATTAAATAATTTCACCTTTTTATCTTTCTTTGTTATCTTTGAAGCGGAAAATTAATATGTTATGACGAATACAGAGATTATTGACAGAATCCGGCAACTAAAAAAAGAAAAAAATGCCGTTATTCTGGCACATTACTATACTCGTCCGGAGGTTCAGGATATAGCAGACTATCTGGGGGATTCACTGGGATTATCCCAGGAAGCCGGGAAAACGGATGCCCGGATTATCGTTTTTTGCGGTGTGCATTTTATGGCGGAGACCGCAGCGATCATTTCTCCGGACAAAAAGATCCTGATTCCGGCTTTAGGAGCCGGATGTTCACTGGCTGAAAGCATTACCGGTTATGAATTGCGGGAATGGAAAAAAGCCAATCCTGACGGGATTATTGTAAGTTACGTCAACACGACAGCCGAAGTGAAGGCCTGGACGGATATTTGCTGCACTTCGGCCAATGCCCTGAAAGTCGTACAAAGCATTCCTCCAGATCGTAAGATCTTGTTTGTACCGGACAAAAACCTGGGAGCCTGGATCAGGAAAGTTACCGGACGGGAAATGGAACTCTGGCATGGAGATTGTTGTGTACACGAACGCATCACCACCGACATGATCCTGGAAAAAAGCCGGGACTATCCTCAGGCAGATATCCTCATTCACCCCGAGAGCCACTGTTCACACGACGAGGCCATTTTAAATCTTCCTCAAGCTTATATGTACTCGACGGCAGGAATGATCAGGCATGCAAGCCGGTCGGACAAAAAGCAATTTATCATTGCCACAGAAATAGAAACCATCCATAAACTGAAAAACGATAATCCGGACAAAGAATTTATTCCGGTTCATCCTAAAACCATTTGTGGACAAATGAAAAAAGTAACGCTGGAATCGGTACAGGAAGCTTTGGAGAAAGAGCAATACGTAGTCGAAGTGGCTGAAGATATCCGTCAGAGAGCCTGGGCCCCTATCGAGAGAATGTTACAAATCAAATAAAACAGCTGTATTCCCAAAACAGGAATATAAACTATCAGAAAATCAAAAACTATGAATATATCTTTAAATTGGCTGAAAGAATACCTGAAAATAGATTTGAGTGTCGAAAAAGTCTGCGAAATATTGACCAGTATCGGGCTCGAAGTGGGCGGATATGAAAAATTCGAATCTATCCGGGGTGGTTTGAGAGGTCTGGTGATCGGCGAAGTAAAAACTTGTGAAGCCCATCCGGATTCCGATCATTTACACCTGACAACGGTAGATTTAGGAGACGGACGCCTTACCCCCATTGTTTGCGGAGCTCCTAATGTAGCTGCCGGACAAAAAGTGGTAGTGGCCACCATCGGGACGGTACTTTACGATGGAGACAAAGAATTTACCATCAAAAAATCAAAAATCAGAGGACAGGAATCCGAAGGAATGATTTGTGCCGAAGATGAAATCGGTATCGGTCACGATCATGCGGGGATTATCGTACTTCCGTCGGATGCCCGGGTAGGTATGCCAGCTGCCGAATATTATCACATTACAACCGATTACACCATCGAGATCGATATTACTCCCAACCGGGTAGACGGCGCTTCTCACCTTGGAGTAGCCCGTGATTTAGCTGCCTATTTACAGCAAACCCAGGAGATTCATTATACCCTTCCTTCCGTAGCTCACTTTGCAGCCGACAGCAATACTGCCGGAATCTCGATCGAAGTGCAGCGTCCGGAAGCTTGTCCCCGATATGCCGGAGTATGTATCGAAGGAGTTAAAGTTCAGGAATCTCCCGAGTGGTTGCAAACGCGTTTGAAAGCCATCGGTTTACACCCGATCAACAATGTGGTAGATATTACGAATTTCATTCTTTTCGAGCTGGGACAACCCCTGCACTCTTTCGATAAAGATAAAATCAAAGGAAATAAAGTGATCGTCCGTAGTTTTCCGACAGGTACCAGATTCACAACACTCGACGGTGTCGAACGTGAACTGAACGAGAACGACCTGATGGTATGCAATACCGAAGAACCGATGTGTATTGCCGGAGTATTCGGTGGATTGGAAAGCGGTATCACCGAAGCTACGACCAATGTATTCCTCGAAAGTGCCTGTTTCGATCCGGTATTCGTACGGAAGACAGCACGTCGTCATGGGCTGAATACCGACGCTTCTTTCCGTTTTGAAAGAGGCACCGATCCGAACATCGTTATTTATGCCCTCAAACGGGCTGCCTTATTGATCAAAGAACTGGGTGGCGGAAAGATTACGTCCGAAATCATCGACATCTACCCGAATCCGGTAGCCGATTTCGAAGTCGAAGTAAAGTATGCCCACATCGATCGTCTAATCGGCAAAAAAATCGGACAAGATACGATCAAAAAAATCCTGAATGCTCTGGAAATAAAGATTGTAAAAGAAGATACCGAAGGGCTTTCGTTGCAGATCCCCCCTTATCGGGTGGATGTTCGCCGCGAAGCAGACGTGATCGAGGATATTTTAAGAATATACGGCTTCAACAATATCGAAGTTCCGGCTAAAGTAAACTCTACTCTGAGTTACAGCGAAAAACCGGATGATTTCCAATTGAAAAATAAAATTGCAGATTTATTGGCCGCTAACGGTTTTAATGAAATCATGAACAACTCATTGACCAAAGCTTCTTATTACGAGCATCTGGAGACTTATCGTCCCGAAGAAACGGTTATGTTGTTCAATCCGCTCAGCTCAGACCTGAGCGCTATGCGGCAAAGCCTGCTATTCGGAGGGCTGGAGACGATCGCCTATAATATTAACCGCAAAAACAGCAATTTACGTCTCTTCGAATTCGGAAAAGCTTATACCTTCCACAAAAAAGAAGGCGAAAATCACCTGAAACAATACAAAGAAGAAGATAAACTGGCCCTTTTCATTACGGGTGATAAAATCCAGGCTTCCTGGAACAGTAAAGAACAAAAGACCGATTTCTTCAATCTCAAGAGTTATGCCGAGATGATCCTGATCCGTTTGGGATTCAAAACCGAAATGCTGACTTTAGAAGAATGTAGTGCCGATATTTACCGCGAAGGGATAAGCTATACACAAAACGGTAAGCACATCGTCACAATCGGCATGCTGAGTCATAAAGTTTTGAAATCGAACGATATCGAACAGGAGGTTTATTATGCCGAGTTTTCCTGGGAAAATATACTGAAAGCGATTAAAAACCATACGATCACCTTTACTCCTATGCCTAAGTTCCCGGCGGTTAAACGCGACCTGGCCTTACTACTCGACAAAAAAATCAGTTTTAAAGAGGTGCGTGACATTGCTTTCCGGACAGAAAAAAGCCTGTTGAAATCAGTGACCTTATTCGACGTTTACGAAGGTGAAAAGCTGGGAGCCGGTAAAAAATCTTATGCGATCAGCTTCACGTTGCAGGACGATGAAAAAACACTTACCGACAAACAGATCGATAAGATCATGAATAAACTGATGGGAACCTACAAACATCAGTTAGGCGCTGAGATCAGATAAACGACCGGTCTGCCCTGATTTTACCGGATGAAAAGAACGATTACTTTTCATCCGGTAATTTTTTATACCCCTATCGCAAACAGAAGCAGGCATTAACTCAAATTTCAATCGTACTTTCGGAACTATTTTTTCAAAAACCAAAAAAAGATTACTATTTTTGGAAAAATGTGTTAACCAAATTTTCAGTTTATGAACAAAATATTTTTAAGTGTACTCCTGCTCCTGCCGGCTTTGTTTCCGGTTCATGGACAAAGTTGGCGGGCTTTGCAACAACAAGCCCAAAAGCGAGGGGAGCTGGCTTCTGCCAGACAAATCATCCTATTGGACAGTACCGCCGTTTCTGTAGCTCCCAGCGGGACAGGCACCTTTACGATCAACAAGGTTATTCTGGTGCAGAACCGGTCGGGAGCTTTGGCTAACCGGGTACTGAAATACGATTACGATCCCCTGACTGCTTTTGCCGAATTTCATCGGGTGAATATTTACAAAGCAAACGGAGAAGTTCGTCCGGTAGATGTCGGTAAAACACTGGATTATACGGCTCCGGCACGGATGATCTATTGGGGAGCCCGGCAAATCATGCTGGAACTGGGCCGGCTTGACCCAGGAGATATCATCGAATACGAAATACATAAAAAAGGGTTCACCTATGCCCTGCTGACCGATCAACCGGACGAAGAACGGTTCGTTCCTCCTATGCGGGGGCAGTTTTATGATATTGTTCCTTTCTGGTGTGACGACCCGACCATGCGCAAGGTATATTCCGTTACTCTCCCCCGGGAGAAAGAGATGCAATTCCAATTCTACCAAGGCGAATGTGCTTCTTCTATGCGTTATGAAAACGATCGTAAAGTCTATACTTTTGCCAAAAATAATATGATGCCCGTACGTCGTGAACCCAATATGGTCGATCTGTACGATGCCGCTCCCAAATTAATGATGTCCTCCACGCCACATTGGAAAGATAAATCCCTTTGGTTTCATAAAACCAACGAAGATTACGGCAGCTTCGCCCCTCTCCCCGAAGCCCGGCAAAAAGTGAATGAGCTCATCCGGGGCAAGAAAACCGAAATGGAAAAAATCGCCGTATTAACCCACTGGGTTGCCGATAATATCCGCTATGCCGGAATCACGATGGGAAAAGGAGAAGGGTTTACCCTGCACAATACGAAAATGAATTATACAGACCGTTGCGGTGTATGTAAAGACATTGCCGGCAGTCTGATTTCATTTCTGCGAATGGCAGGTTTCGAAGCCTATCCGGCCATGACTATGGCCGGAAGTCGGGTGGAAAGTATACCCGCCGACCATTTCAACCATTGTGTTGCAGTGGTAAAATTAAGCAACGGTACCTATATGCCTTTAGACCCGACCTGGGTGCCCTTCTGCCGGGAACTTTGGAGCAGTGCCGAACAACAGCAAAACTACCTCCCCGGTGTACCGGAAGGTTCGGATCTTTGTATTACGCCTGTTTCCGCTCCCGAAAACCATTATTTTCGCATCAAAGCCAATAATAAACTGGACAAAAACGGTAAACTAACCGGACAATTCACCCTCACAGCCGAAGGCCAATCCGACCTGAATATACGCCGGATATTCACTACCGGCTGGCAAAGCGACTGGAAAAATTCGATGGAAAGCCAATTGCTGAGTATTTCTCCCAAAGCCAAACTATTGAAAGTAGACTGGGGTAAAAATCCCAAAGACTATCAGGCAGCCCCGATCAAAATCACATTCTGGTATGAAATTCCCGATTATGCAATCATCGGCAACGACGAAATGGCGCTGGTTCCTTTGACTATGCACGGACTTTACGACCAGGTTCGCTCATACCTCCGGATCGACACAGATATTCCGGAACGTCAGTATGGATTTAAAGACGGCTGTTCCCGTTTGGTGGAACTGGACGAGACGATTCAGTTACCTCAGGGATATCGTCTGGTGCAATCCGTCGAAGATAACCGGAAGAGCCCGGCAGCCGATTTTGAAGGCTATATCCGGCAAGAAAACAATAAAATCGATATACACCAAAAACTGGCCTTGAAAAAAAGAGTATATGAAGCCGGGGATTGGAACGGTTTCCGTACTGCCGTAAATGCTCACAAAGCTTTTGGCAATCACCTGATTATTAATAAATAAATCCGATCAGATCCGATATGAAAACAAATACTATAAAAAACCTGTTTTTCTGGATATTCCTCCTTTTCTCCGGTTCTTTGTCAGCCATCCCTTCCGAAGCGGAATTCCGGAAATTAGCAGAAACCTGGACTTTACATCAGGACGGTAGCCAGGAATATCGTTATTACAAAGAGCTGACCCTCTTTACCCATACAGCGATGAACTCTACTTATGGCCAGACTTTTATCACTTATAATCCCGATTTTCAGGAATTAAAGATACATAGTGCCTACGTAAAACAAAAGGATGGAACGACGATCCAAACTCCGGACAATGCCTTTGTCGAAGTATTGCCTGCCGGTGCAGCGGATGCTCCGGCCTACAATCGGTTGAAAGAAATGGTCATCGTACATACAGGACTTGAATTAGGAGCTACGATCTATCTGGATTATTCGGTTATTTCCAAGGCAGGGTATCTCCCGGCAATCGATGTATGCAAACCATTAGAAGAAAGTTCACCGATAAAGGAATACAGCCTGACCTTCAATTTACCGGCCTCCGTTATTCCGCATTATGCCCTTCTTCAGCTAAAAGCGCAACCCCAAAAATCGCAACGACAAGACAGGCAGCAACTGAAATGGACATTCCGCAATCTACCGGCCCGATCGAGAGAACAGGGTACCGGTTTACAGAACGGTGATCTGGCCGGAATTCTGTTTACCACTTATCCCACAGCTGCACAGGCTTTACAAAACCTTTACCGGCAATTCGATCCGGCTCCCACCCCACAGATCCAGGAGTTAGTACAACTCATAACCGAGGGATGTCAGTCGAATTCAGAAAAAATAACCCGTATCCAACAATATATTCAAACGGAGCTGAGCGATTGTCCGCTCTCCCTCTCTGAAACCGGTTTCCGATTCCGTCCTTCGGCCGAAGTGATCCGGACAGCTTATGGAACTGGTATAGAAAAGGTTAATTTGATGACCAACTTATTACGGGCTGCCGGAATAAAGGCAGTACCTGCAGCCGCTTATTCCATCCCTTCGGAAACAGACAACTGCGGTCTGAATGCGATCCGGGAATTTGTCATATTAGCCGAGGCTGACGGACGACCTTATCGGTTGAGCGTCCAAAATGCCGATCCGGCTGCAACAGACTGCACTTTCCTTGTCGATTTAGCCGAAGGGAAGAAATCGCTTCCTGATCCCCCTATCGCTTCGATCGGTTATCAGGCTTCTATCGTCATCACTCCCCAACAAGAAGCCGATATGGACATCAAAGCTACCCTCAATAATCTATTGATTCCCTACACTTCCAACTACGCCGGTACCTTACTACCCGGTATTCGGGAATATACTGTCACTCCGGGTGAAAAAACGACGACTATTTCCGGTAAAGGAAAAGCGGGATTGAAGCAGGAAGAAAATTATTACTTTTTTTATCTTCCTGTCTGTTATAAAGGAATAACGGGAAAATCCTATGCCTATTACAACACTTCCCGGTCAAAGAATTTATATTTACCGGCTTCGGTAGACGAAAATTATTCTTATGATATCCAGCTTCCTGAAAATCTGACTCTTTGTACACCGATTCAAGAAAAGAAAATCGATAACCCTATCGGTAGTTTCAAAATAACGCTGACTTCCGAAGGTTCTAGTCTCCACATCGAGCTAGCCCTTCAAATCAAAAAGCAACTCATAACGCCGGCCGAATATCCGGCTTTCCGTTCTTTGATAACGGAATGGACCGACCGGACCCGTAAACCGATACTTTTCAAAACGGTACAATAAATACGAAACGCCCCAAAGCCGAGGCCTGAGTTCTAAATGACACTGAACTCAGGCCTTTGCGTTTTTACAAAAGTTGAAAGAACGACCAAGGTTACAACGGTTAGGCCCAACTTCTGCTACTGTTGTAACCGTTGTGACTATTAAACGGTCTTCCGGCACAAAACCCGGCATCTTCCGTCAGCACTACAGGACCATTGCACAATATCATCTTATAGTTTCCACCCTGAGATACTTTCTTGGATATTCCACAAATGAGAATAAAGTCCTTCTTGTCGGATAAGTTCATCATGCGTTCCTTCTTCCTTTATCTGTCCATTATCTAAGACGATTATCCGGTCTGCTTTCTTGATGGTTTTGAGTCTATGGGCAATGGCTATGACTGTACGGCCTTTGATAAGCGTGTCGATGGCTTTCTGTATCTCCACTTCATTTTCAGGGTCAAGCGAGGCGGTCGCTTCGTCCAGCAAAATGATTTGTGCGTCTTTCAGCATAGCACGTGCGATGGATATACGTTGCTTTTCCCCACCAGAAAGTGTACAACCACCTTCGCCTACCATCGTGTCGTATCCCTGCGGCAAGCGCATTATGAAATCGTGGCAACAGGCTTTCTTGGCGGCAGCGATGATTTCTTCATCCATTGCATCGGTTTTACCGAAGCGGATATTGTTGCGTATCGTATCCTGAAACAGACAGACATCTTGAAAAACCATAGAGATGTGGCTCATCAGGCTTTCAGGTGCTATTTCATCCATCGGAACACCGTTGAAAAAGAGGTGTCCTTGCTGTGGATCGTAGAAACGGGCACAAAGCTTCATCACCGTGCTTTTCCCACTTCCTGAAGGACCTACAAGAGCCGTCAATGAGTTCTTCGGAAGCGTAACAGTTATATCATGTAATACTTCCTTGTCCTGATAGGCAAACGACACATGCTCGAATACGATGTCTCCTGCCGCCGGGGATTGCCGTTCTCCCTTCATCTCCGGCTCTTTCATCAAGGAAAGGATGCGTCCTCCGGCAATAGAGAAATAGCGGAACTCGGTAAAATTGGTCAGGGCGGAAGTCAGCGGGTCGAACACACGGGAA